>NZ_JBXWSF010000001.1:0-110972 GCF_059613285.1 Ruegeria sp. BHSB058
GGTTCGCTGTACTTTCAATCTTCGCCACGTTCTGTTGATGCAGCAAGCGGCGTTTCTGGATTGTCTGGTTGAGGGGTCCCTAGGCTGGCATTGCCAAGATATTTGGCGAGGACTGAAATAAGCGTGAGACCGCGCAATATCCAAAGTATGTGATTCTGTTCGCGGTCGTCTTCTATGGAGTGTACCGCAAAGTGTGGGGCAGTTGAATTTCGAGTTTGAGGCTGGCAGTGATTTCGCATGTCAGCCGCCCCAAAAGTCAACCAATTGAAAATCCGCCTTCGCCGGACAGTCACTTGCCCCCAGACGAACTCGCTATATGACGGCAGCCCGTCTGGGGGCTTTGCACCACAAAGGGTGGGGCAATTTCAATCGATGAAACCGGGTCAGTTTTAAACGCTCATTGACATTCTTGAGGGACGCTGTCCCTCAAACTCCCTAGGGTAATTGCGACGAGAAACAAGCATATGCGCGTTTCCGCTTTTTTCTGGTTAAAAAATACCCCGGGGTGAATTGCCCGAAGGGCAAGAGGGGCTGCGCCCTTGCCCGTTCAGGCCGCCTTGGCTTCGGCGTCGCGTACGACCTGACCCAGGCGCTTGGTCATGAATTCCATGAAAAGGCGCGTTTTGGGATCCTGGTGACGGCGGTGCGTGTAAAGGCAAGCCATCTGCACCGGAACGGGCGGGTTGTCCTGCGCAACCGGTATCAGCCGACCCGCTTTCAGATGCTCGGCGATCTCAAAGACGGGTTTCATCGCGATCCCCTGTCCTGACAGCGCCCAATCGGTCAATACGTCGCCGTCGTCGCATTCGAACCGGCCCGAAACCGCAAAGCGCCGTGGCCCGTCAGATGTCTGCAGCAACCACTGGAATTCCGTCGCCCCCGGGAAACGCAGATTCAGGCATTCGTGCTTTTCCGAGATCAGCGCGGCACCGTTTGCGGGGTTGCCGCGACGTTTGAGGTAGTCGGGTGCGGCGCATAACACTCGCTGGCAATCTGCGATCTTACGGATGCGCAAGTTGCTGTCCTCGGGCTGGCCGATAAAAAAGGCCAGATCCAGACCTTCGGTGGTCAGATCGATTGTCCGATCCGTCAATCGCAGCCGTACATCGATCTCGGGATACTCCGACAGGAACTCCGGCACCTGTGGTGCAAGCAGCCGTCGACCGACCCCGAGAGGTGCCGCAACGAAAAGCGAGCCGCGTGGCGCTTCGGTCAGGTGCATGACCTGAGCTTCGGCCTGGTTCACCGATTCAAGGACAGCTACCGCGCCGGGATAGAAGGCCCGCCCTTGTTCGGTGGCGGTCAGGTTGCGCGTCGTGCGCTGGAAAAGACGCACGCCCAGATGATCCTCCAATTGGGAAATCCGGGCCGAGGTCACCGCCGGTGAAATGCGCAGGTCACGCCCGGCGGCGGACATGCTGCCCAGTTCATAGACCCGGACGAAAGTGCGGATATTATCGAGATAGGACATCTTTTCGGAAATTTTTGATACAGCTTGGCAATTAACAGGAATACCGAATAAATCAGCATTTGCCTAGTCTGGCGTCAACAAATCGGAGAATTTGCCATGTATGACTATGTCGCGTTCTGGGACTGGGCCGCTTTCGCAGTGCGCTGGCTGCACGTGATCACCGCCATTGCCTGGATCGGATCATCCTTTTATTTCATTGCTCTGGACCTCGGCCTGCGCAAGGCGCCCGACCTGCCACCCGGTGCGCACGGTGAGGAGTGGCAGGTTCATGGCGGCGGTTTCTATCACATCCGAAAGTTTCTGGTGGCCCCTGAGCAGATGCCCGACCATCTGACCTGGTTCAAATGGGAAAGCTATTCCACCTGGCTCAGCGGGGCCGCGCTTTTGATGCTGGTCTATTGGGCCGGGGCCGAGCTTTATCTGATCGACACCGCCAAGGCCGATCTGGCGGTCTGGCAGGCAGTCCTGATCTCTGCCGCCTCGCTGACCATCGGCTGGCTGGTTTACGATTTCCTTTGCAAATCCGGTCTTGGCGAACGCCCGACCCTGCTGATGGTTCTGCTGTTTGTGCTGCTGGTGATCATGGGCTGGGGCTACAACCAGATCTTCACCGGCCGCGCCATGATGCTGCATCTGGGCGCATTCACTGCCACGATCATGACCGCCAACGTGTTCTTCATCATCATGCCGAACCAGCGCATCGTGGTGGACGACCTGAAAAACGGCCGCACCCCCGATCCGAAATACGGCAAAATCGCCAAGCTACGGTCGACCCACAACAATTATCTGACTTTGCCGGTCGTGTTCCTGATGTTGTCGAACCACAATCCTTTGGCCTTCGCGTCCGAGTATAACTGGATCATCGCAGCGCTCGTCTTCCTGATGGGGGTCACGATCCGGCATTACTTCAACACCACCCATGCCCGCGCAGGAAACCCCACCTGGACCTGGCTGGTCACGGCGCTGCTGTTCCTTGCCATCATGTGGCTGTCTACCGCCGCGCCCGTATACCAGCCGCTGGATGACGAAGAGGCACAGGCACTGACCCCGTACGAGCAGCGTTTTGCCGCTGCGGACGGGTTCACCGAGGCGCATGACGTGGTGCTGGGCCGCTGTTCGATGTGCCATTCGCGCGAGCCAGTCTGGGAAGGTATCCTGTGGGCGCCCAAAGGCGTGTTGCTGGAAACCGAGGCTGACATAGCCCGAAACGCCAAGGCGATCTATCTGCAAGCGGGTCTCAGTCATGCCATGCCGCCCGCAAACGTCACCTTCATGGAACCCGAAGACCGTTCCGCCATCGTGCGCTGGTTCCGAGCCGCCGGCGGGTAATCCCGCACCCCACCGCGATCAGGTGGGCATCCGGGCCCAGGCCCCGAAGGCCAGAAAGTCCACCGCGATGGTGTCGGTCCCGTCGATCTCGTCGCTGAGCCGTTGATCGAGAGTTTCAATATCAACCTCTTCTTCGGTGGCGACCCCGTATTCGATCATCTTGGGCAGCATGACCCGCGTCATCATGGCCCAGGAATACGACGACCCCGGCGTGTCGATGATCGCTTCGGCCAGAAGGTTCGGTTTCCTCAACCCGGCGGCCCGAAAGGCCGAATAGAGTTTGTACCCCATGCTGGTCTCTGCGCCTGATCGCCGGAATGTTTCCCATAACCAGCCACTGACCTTTTCACGCAACGGCAATCGGGGATGGCCCATGGCGGGAACCGACAGGTCGTGTTCGTGAAAGGCAACGATGCCGCCGGGGCGGACTCGAGGCAAAACCGCCCTGAGCGCTGCGGAAACATCCGGTTGATACATCAGGACGAGTCGCCCCACCAGCGCGTCGAATTGTGTATCGCCACCATCCACCTCACGGAAATCGGCGGCCCGAAACGTTACGTTCCCGAGTTTCATTGAATCAGCCCTGCTTCTGGCGGCGGCTATCGAGTTTTCTTCCCGATCCACGCCAAGAACCGATCCCTCGGGTCCCACAATCTCGCGTACCAGCATCGACACGTCACCCGCGCCACAGCCGATATCCAGCACGTTCATTCCGGGACCAATCCCCGCCTGCAGAAATAGCCGTCTGGTGAACGGGTCGATGAAATCGGATTGGCTTTTCAATCGAAGATGTTCGTCCTGCGTCGCCCCAAGAACATAGTCCGGGTCGGTCTTGTTGAGTTCAGCCACGCTCCCCCCTTTCCGAGGCACTTGCAAAGCCTCGATGTGATGTCAGTCTATCACATATCGTCAGTTCCATGACCGACAGGGGCAGTCACTGGTGCTTCTTGCCATATCGCCGATGATTGTCGAACCCGGTTCATTGCGCCGTCGCGGCCAATTTCCCTTTTCATCGCTGGCTTCAAGTGCTCTAACTATCGGAAATAGAGCGGTGGGACTTCCATACCGCAAAGACTTTCTCAGGCAGGTTCGAGCGTTCGGGGGCCAGGCAATGAAGTTCAACAGACCGTGGATTGCCCTGAAATCCGGGCTGATCACGATCTGCGCTTTGGCGCTTCCCGACCTTGCTTTTGCCCTTGACACCACCCTGACCGCGCCCGGCGCCTCGAAAGAGCTGCGCAAGCGGATCGAGGAGACCTCATCGGTCCTGACCGCCGAGGCGCGCGGGCTGGATACGCCGATCGAACTGTTGTCCGCCGCGCTGTCCGACTATCGCACCCTGGTACAGATCCTTTATGACGAGGGCTTTTTCAGCCCGGTTGTCAATATCCGGCTGGATGGGCGTGAGGCGGCGGACATCGATCCGTTGAACACGCCCAATCAGGTCAACCGGATCGACATCGCGGTGCAGACCGGCCCCCCCTTCCGTTTTGGTTCCGCCGAAATCGGCCCACTTGCGGACGGCACAGTCCTGCCAGACGAGTACAAGCCGGGTGGCGCAGCTTCGACCGGCGTGATTCAAGACGCCGCCACAGGCGGAGTGCGCGCGTGGAAAAACGACGGCCACGCCAAGGCCAGCGTCGGTGGACAACGGGTCATTGCCCGCCATTCCGAGGCCCGACTGGATTCGGATATCGAATTGCTGCCCGGGCCGAAACTGACCTTTGGCCAGATGTTCATTCATGGCAAAAGCGACGTTCGCCCCGAAGCCATCGAGAAAATTGCCGGCTTTCCAACCGGCGAGGTGTTTTCACCCGCACAGGTGCAAAAGGTCGGCACCCGCCTTCGGCGCACCGGAGCCTTCAGCGTCGTATCCCTGCAGGAAAACGAAAACCCCAACCCTGACGGCACGCTTGATTTCGATGCCACATTCGAAGACATGCCCAAACGGCGCTTCACCTTTGGGGGCGAGATATCCTCGAACCAGGGGATCGACGTCAGTACCACGTGGATGCACCGCAACCTCTTCGGCAATGCCGAACGCTTCCGGTTCGAAGCCAGCGTGCGCAACATTGGCGGAACCGAGGACATCGATGGACGCATTGGCCTGCGTCTGGATGAACCGGCGCGGCTGGGTCCGGATGACAGCACATTCTACATCGCGCAGTTGGAACGTCGGAACAGGACGCATTACAACGTGACACTGGGCCAGTTGGGCTATGGTGCGCGCCGCACCTTTTCTGACCGGCTCTATGCCGAAGCCTGGCTTGGACTGCACTATTCCGATTCCGACGACGCTTATGGCGACGGCCGCAAATTCCGCTACTTCATCCTTCCCTTCCGGTCAGAATGGGACCAGCGCGATAGCAGGGTCAGCGCCACAAAGGGGTTCTATCTGGATGCGCAGGTGATGCCTTTTGCAGGGTTTTCCGGGGCGCAATCGGGGATGCGTGTCTATGCTGATGGCCGGGGTTACTGGGATCTTGGCACCGGCGGCGCGCTGGTGCTGGCGGGCCGGGTGCAGATCGGTTCGGTGATGGGACCGTCGGCGGATGCCGTGACCCCCGACTTTCTGTTCTTTTCGGGTGGCGCGGGCACCGTGCGCGGGCAGCCTTTCGAAAGTCTCGGCATTCCGGTCGGCAACGAGGTCGCGGGCGGGCGCGCGTTCCTGGGCCTGTCCGCCGAAGTGCGCGGGCGAGTCACCGAAAACCTGTCGCTGGTCGGCTTCTATGATTTCGGCGCGGTGGACAGCAACGCCTTTGCAACCGGCAACACCAACTCTCATTCCGGAGCCGGTATTGGTGTACGCTATGACATCGGCGGTTTCGGTCCGCTCAGATTCGACCTGGCTTATCCGGTGTCCGGCGATACCGGCGAGGGGCTGCAATTCTATATCGGGATCGGACAGGCGTTTTGAAGCACACACTGGCATATCCCCTTGTCATCGCCTGTGTTTTCGGCGTGGCCTCTCCTCTTGTCCGGGCCCAGTCGCAGGATCAGGCGGAAGAGGGTGAAGGCGGTCTGTTGGCCAACTTCCTGCAGGACACGTTGTCGACCGATTCCCGTTACATCAAGGTGCGCGGGCTCGAAGGCGCGCTCAGCTCCAAGGCGACGATCCAGCAGATTACGGTATCTGATGAGGACGGCGTCTGGCTGACCATCGACAATGCGGTGCTCGACTGGAACCGACTGGCGCTATTGCGAGGCCGTTTTTCGGTCAACGAACTGACGGCGGCGGAAATCAGCGTCGCGCGCGCGCCCGAACCCGTGCCCCCCGACCCGGAACTGCCCAGCCCCGAGGCCCAGCCCTTCCAGGTGCCGGAACTGCCGGTTTCGGTCGAGATCGGAAAGATCGGCATCGACAAGCTGGCATTGGGAGAGCCGCTGCTTGGGTTGGCCGCCGACCTGTCCCTGACAGGTGCCCTATCCCTCGCGGACGGTGAGTTGGATACCGATCTCGATATCACCCGGCTTGACCGGCCCGGTGACACGGCCAGCCTGACCGCCAGTTTCCAGAACGAAAACAACACCATCGGCCTGGATCTGAAAATCGTAGAAGATCAAGGCGGCCTGATCTCGAAAGCTCTGAAAATCCCTGGCGAACCGCCGCTGCTTGTTACCGCCAAAGGCGACGGCCCGGTGACGGATTTCACCGCCGATCTTGGCCTGACCAGCGATGACACCCAACGGATCGCAGGGCAGGTCCGGTTGCGCGGTCTCGGCGCAACGGCAACGGATGACTCTTCGGGTATCCGCTTTACCGCCGATATCGGTGGTGACGTCACACCATTGTTGGCCGAGGAGTTCGACCCGTTCTTCGGCACCGAAACCCGCCTGTTCGTTGATGGACGTACCAAAGCTGAAGGCGCGTTCGACATTTCCGAGTTTGAAGTGACAACCGAAGCATTGCATTTGTCCGGCGAACTCAGCCTCGCTGCGGGCGGCAAGCTGAACAAAGCCGCACTACAGGGGCGGATCACCCCGCCCGGCACTCAACCGGTCGTCCTGCCGATTGCCGAACCACGCACCACACTGGACGCGGCACAGCTTTCCCTGCTTTACGATGCCGCCAACGGTGACCTCTGGGATCTGAGCTTGACCGCACGCGATCTGCAGACACCCGAGCTGAAACTGGGTCGCGCACGCCTTACCGCGCAAGGCACATTCTCGCAGGGCGACGTGCCCGAACTCGATGGCGACCTTCAGGCCCTGCTTGACGGCATCGCCTTCTCGGACCCCAGCCTTCAGGATGCTATCGGCAACCGCATCACGCTGGATGGCCTGTTCGGGCTGACCGGAGAGCAGAGCCTCAAGCTTTCGAATTTCGAACTGTTCGGGTCTGATTACACGCTGTCAGTGGACACGGTCATTGACGGGTTGAACTCCGGCTTCGAGATGGACGGATCGGCAGCATTGACCGCATCGGATCTGTCGCGATTCTCGGGCCTCGCAAATATGGATCTGGCGGGTGAAGTTATTGCCAGACTGGCTGGCACGGGATCACCCCTGGGCGGCAGCTTTGACGGCCAGTTGGAAATGCAAGGCCGCAACCTCGCCACGGGTCGTGCCGACATCGACCCTCTGATCATTGGCGAGACAACCATTGCTCTGGACGCAGTGCGCGACAGCCAGGGTCTGACCATCCGCAAGGCAACGCTGGCTGGCACGGCGTTAAGGGCAGAAGCGGCGGCCAAAGTCTCGCAACCCGATGGCAAACTGACCGTTGACGGGAATGCTAGGGTCAGCGCCCCGGACCTGTCGGTGTTCTCGGCACTGGCCGGGTATGATCTGGGCGGCGCGGTGGACGCTTCGGTCACGGGCAAGGGTACGCCCGAAACGCTTGAATTCGATGGTAAGGCCGAAATCACCGGCCAGAACCTGAAAACCGGCCTGACCGAGATCGACTCGGTAATTGCCGGTCAGACCCTCATCTCGCTGGACGCCGCGCGAACGGGCGATCAGATCGTCGTTCGCAAGGCCGTCGTCAATGCCGACGCTCTGGACGCTGACGTGGTTGCAACCGTAACCGACCCGACCGGGGTCATGTCTGTCGAGGGTCAGGCCCAACTCGACGCGCCTGATCTTTCGGTTTTTTCAGGTCTTGCGGGGTTTGATCTGGGGGGCTCCATCACCGCCGATGCGCAGGGCAGCGCAACCGTGAAATCCCTCCTGTTCGATCTGAAACTCGACGTTAAGGCCAGCGATCTGAAAACCGGCATCGAAAAAGCGGACGCGCTGATCGAGGGCCGAACGACCCTGACCATGGACGCCTCCCGCGATGCGCAAGGTTTGGATATTCGCACCTTCAATCTGGACGGCACCGCGCTCAGCGCCAGCGCGAAGGGCGATCTGCGTGAAGAAAATGGCAGCCTCACGGTGGAGGCCGCGCTGGACAATCTCGCCCGGGTTTCTTCGACCATTACCGGCCCGCTGACCCTCAATGGGGATGTCACGCCAACCGGCAAAGGCATAAAGGGCGACATTCGCCTCACTGGCCCCGACACCTCCTTTGCCCATCTGGTCGGCACGGCGGAAACAAAGGGGGACGCAGATTTCGATTTTGACGCCCGCCTCGACCGGATCGAGCGGTTCTTGCCGGAATTTCCCGGTTCTGCCACTGCCAAGGGCAACGCCAAGCGCAAGAATGGCGTCTGGACAGTCGATGCCAGCGCCGCCGGCCCGGCCAATATCGAAACCAAGGTCGCGGGCACGTTTGACGAAGGCACCGGCCTGGCCGACATGTCGGCGACAGGCGGCGTCAATATCGGCATCGCCAACCGGTTCATCACGCCGAACAAGATCGCGGGTTCGGCCCGATACGATCTGGCCCTCAAAGGTAACCCCGGGCTTGACGCGTTGTCGGGAACGATTTCCACATCGGGCACCACATTCGCCATTCCCAATGCGGGGCAAACACTCACCAACATTGGCGGCACTGTCACACTGGCCAGCAGCCGTGCAACCCTCGCACTGAACGGTCAGGGGCGGAACGGCGGTGGCTTTTCCGTCTCGGGGCCGGTATCGCTCAATCCGCCCTTCGACGGACAGATCTCCACCTCGATCAACCAGTTTGTTCTGACAGACAAACTGCTTTACGAAACCACCCTGAACGGTCAGATCGTGATGTCGGGGCCATTGGCCGGCAACAGCGCTCTGGCCGGGCAGATTGAGTTTGGCGAAACCAACATCAACCTCGCCGCCGCCTCGGGTGCGGTGGGTGCGGCCCCGATCCCGCCGATGCAGCATGTCGGCGAAAGCGGCCCTGTCTATGCCACGCTGGAGCGCGCCAACCTGATCAAAACCGGCAACGGGCAGGACAAAAGCTCTCGCATTTCATTGGATATCAGCCTGAACGCACCAAACCGCGTGTTTGTGCGCGGGCGCGGTGTGAACGCGGAACTGGGCGGCAAACTCCATATCGGCGGCTCCACAGCCAAGGTCGTGCCATCCGGCCAAATCGAACTGATCCGCGGCACCTTTGACATTCTGGCCAGACGCCTGAACCTGACCAAGGGGCTGGTCACCCTTCAGGGCAACCTGACCCCCTATCTGGAATTCGCCTCGACCGCGACCACATCCGACGGCACCGCCACCATCGAGATTTCCGGCCCCCTGAACGCCCCCGAGATCGAAGTCTATGCAGACCCGGAACGTCCCGCCGAAGAGGCCTTGGCAATGCTACTCTTTGGTAACGAATTCTCGCAGCTGTCACCTTTTGTGATTGCCCAGATGGCGGCCTCCCTAGCGCAACTCAGCGGTGTGGGCGGCGACGTCACCAAGGGTGTCCGTGAAAAGACCGGCCTCAGCAATATCGAACTGGCCCCGGCATCCGGCGGCGGCGGCTTGCTTGGCGCAGGCGGGTATCTGGGCGAAAACCTTTATACTGATTTCACCGTCAACACCCAGGGCGAAACCGAAGTGAATCTGAATCTCGACGTTACCGACAATTTGACCGTCCGTGGCACAGTGGACGGCAACGGCGAAACAGGGATCGGCGTTTTTTTCGAGCGCGACTACTGAAGTCCGGAGCTTTGTCGTCGCTGCAGAGCGGTTGCGCAACAGTCACCCGCCGTTGTTGCGAAACTCGCGTTTGAGGCGTGAAGACCCTTACCCTGCCGACGTCATGCCACGCGTTTGATTTCGGCGGTTCATGAGGGCGATGCGGATGCGGATTTCTGCGGTCTGGGTCTCTTGCCGCAATGCGCTCGCCAAAGGCCTTCAAGCAGCGCGTCCTCGCCTTAAGCGGTGGCCGAAGACCGCTGGGCATTCAGCTTGACTGCTTGAAGTTCCAGGGGAGCAGGTCGTCGATTTGGTTCTTTGGATGTCCTGCTGCGATGGCTTCGAGAGTGGCCTTGAGATAGGCGAATGGGTGAGACCGCCTGGAAACCCAGGCAAACGGAAATGCGGGCAGTTTCGTGGTGTCATTCGCGGTCACCTCTGGTCGGGGCAGCGATGGTGTCGCCGAGGCATTTGTCAGGTACCTGCCAACCGGGCAGGTCGCCTGGGTCCTTCAGGATGGTGCCGACCTGGACTCGATCATGATAAAGACAGCCGACGGGCTGTTTGATCTGTTGGCCTGATGTGATGGGAGGTCAGGGAATGTTCATTCCATCATATCCTCAAGATTCTGGTCTGTGGTTGAAACGCGAGCGTATCCGATGATCATGCCCCATGATGACAAAAACCGATCCTATGCCCCAAACGTTTTGTCACGGGGTTTTGGAACGGCTAACACCTTGATCACTCGTGCGGAGATTGAGTGTGACAAAAACGACCGTTTCAGATAACCTTTGAATGTTGAACGTTTGATTGAAAGAGAACAAATGTGTGAAGCTCCTCCGGCACAGTTTCAGCCTTTACCTCAATTTGAAATTTCCGCTCCCCAAGAACAAAAATCCCAAATCAGACAGCTGGCTCTTCAAAAAGAAGCAATGGTTACACTTTTTGTTGAGAGACATCGCGAGCTAGCTCAAAGCTATATCGAAGCTGTAGACAAAGATATCGCAGAAGACACGCGAGAAAACTCATCAGAAGTAATTTCTGATTTCTTTCCGAAGGTAGAGAACAATCCATTTTCCTCGCTAGAGGAAATGGCGCTTTACATGTGGAATTTCCGCGAAGTTATAAGAAATAAAATTTAGTAGGATCGAATGGGAAAGTACGACCTAAACGGATCGCTGGCGACATACAGTGGGAATGCTGATCATGACACGTTCAATAGTCATTATCTGGCAGTAGACACTAATATTTTCTTAGATTTAGCTCAAAATGACAGCCTAGGGTCAGGATTCATAACCAATAGATAACGGTCGCGGCCAGAGCGATGGCTGAGAGGAAGACCTTGGGGCAGCGATCATATCGTGTAGCCACGCGCCGCCAGTCCTTGAGCCTGCCGAACATGATCTCGATGCGGTTGCGTCGTTTGTATCGGCGCTTGTCGTATTTGCCCGGGGTCTTGCGTTGCTTTCTGCCGGGGATGCAGGGTTTTATCCCTTTGTCTTTCAACGCGTTCCTGAACCAATCGGCGTCATAGCCACGATCCCCGAGCAACCAGTCGACCTTTGGCAAGCTGCTGAGCAGCGCCCGCGCGCCGATGTAATCGCTGACTTGGCCGGCGGTGACGAACAGGTTGAGCGGCCGCCCTTGGCTATCACAGATCGCATGCAGCTTGGTGTTCATCCCGCCCTTTGTGCGACCGATCAGACGTCCACGCCCCCCTTTTTGACGCCCATGCTGGTCGCTGTTCGGTGTGCCTTCAAATAGGTCGCGTCGATCATCACGGTCTTCTCCTCTCCGTGTTCGGCAGCCAGGCCGACCATCATCTGCGCGAAGATGCCTTTCTCGCTCCAACGCTTCCATCGGCTGTACAGCGTCTTGTGCGGACCATATTCCCGCGGCGCATCTCGCCAGCGCAACCCATTGCGATTGATGAAGATAATCCCACTCAACACCCGTCTGTCATCGACCCGTGGCTTGCCGTGCGACTTCGGGAAGAAAGGGGTAAGTTTGGCCATCTGCTCGTCGGTCAGCCAGTAAAGGTTGCTCATGTCACTGCTCCATTTTCCGAGCCGTGAATCACGCAGCGCGTTGAAAATCAATGCATCCTGACCCTAATGAATTTTCGGCATCAAACACCTAGCTGCCGCGATAGGTGGAATAGCTGAATGGCGACAGAAGCAGGGGCACGTGGTAATGCGCGGTCGCGTCCGACATGCCAAAGCGGATCGGGATTACGTCGAGAAACAGCGGTTCGGGTTGGTCGCCGCCTTGGGCACGAAGGTAGTCGCCGGCAAAAAACTCAAGTTCGTAGGTTCCGGTGCGGAACGTATCCTGTGGAAGGATCGGATTGTCTGTGCGGCCGTCGGAGTTGGTGGTCACTTGCACCAGTTCGGTGCGGTCAGAACCATCAATCCGGTAGAGTACGATTTTCATTCCAGCAGCGGGTAATCCCGACGCGGTGTCGAGAACATGGGTAGTCAGATAACCGGCCATGAATATCTCCGTTTTCCATTTTAGGGCATACCGTTCGGTCGGAATTGGATTGGAGTTTCACTGTTGCATGGAAACCGGTGCTGCCGCTAGTACGGCTGATTTTGGAAACACTGTCTTGATTGATTTGAAAATCCTGATGCAATTTCTGGGCTATTGATTGAATAGTTGAAGATATCCGGAGACCTAGGACACATGACCCCGCCCCGTTACCCCCGCGACATGATAGGTCATGGCGCGACGCCGCCCGACGCGAAATGGCCGAACGGCGCCAAGGTCGCGGTGCAGATCGTGCTGAATTACGAAGAGGGTGGCGAGAACTGCATCTTGCATGGTGATGCGGCGTCAGAGGCGTTCCTGTCCGAGATCGTTGGTGCGGCGCAGTGGCCGGGCCAGCGGCACTGGAACATGGAGTCGATCTACGAATACGGCGCGCGGGCCGGGTTCTGGCGCTTGCACCGGCTGATGAAGGATCTGCCGATCACAGTTTATGGCGTCGCCACTGCACTTGCCCGGTCGCCCGACCAGGTGGCGGCGATGAAATCGGCCAGATGGGAGATTGCCAGCCACGGATTGAAATGGGTTGAGCACAAGGACATGGCCGAGGACGAGGAGCGCGCCCAGATTGCCGAGGCGATCCGGCTGCACACAGAGGTGACCGGCTCGCGCCCGCGGGGGTGGTATACGGGGCGGTGTTCGATGAACACCGTGCGGCTGGCGGCGGAGGCGGGGATGGACTATGTCGCCGACACCTATGACGATGATCTGCCCTATTGGCGCAATATTGACGGGCGGGATCAGTTGATCGTGCCCTATACGCTTGATTGCAATGACATGCGGTTCGCCACCCCTCAGGGATTCAATTCAGGCGACCAGTTCTATTCCTACCTCAAGGACAGTCTTGACGCGCTTTACGCCGAGGGGGTCGCGGGCGCGCCCAGGATGATGTCGATCGGGCTCCATTGCCGCCTGATCGGGCGGCCCGGACGGGTGATGGCGCTGAAGCGTTTTCTTGACTATGCGCGCGGGCTGCCGGATGTATGGTTCGCCACGCGCCTGCAGATTGCCGAACATTGGGCCGCGACCCATCCGCCTGTTGCAAGGCTTCGCCCCTCTCGGATGAGTCGCGATGAGTTCGTGTCGACCTATGGCGGGGTTTTCGAACATTCGGAGTGGATTGCCGAGCGCGCCTATGAGCTGGAGCTAGGTCCGGCGCATGACACGGCGGGCGGGTTGCACAATGCGTTGGCGCGCATGTTCCGGTCGGCCTCGGACGAAGAGCGCATGGGTGTTCTGACTGCGCACCCGGATCTGGCCGGCAAGCTGGCGCAGGCCAAGCGGTTGACGGCGGAGAGCACCTCGGAACAGGCCTCGGCGGGTCTGGATGCGCTGACCGATCAGGAACGCGAGACTTTTTCCGATCTGAATACGCGTTATGTCGGCAAGTTCGGCTTCCCCTTCATCATCGCTGTGCGGGACCATGACAAGGCGTCGATACTGGAGGCGTTCCAACGCCGGATCGAACAGGGTCGGGAGAAGGAGTTTGCCGAGGCCTGCCGTCAAGTCGAACGGATCGCCGAATTCCGGTTGCGGGACCTTTTGTCGTCATGAGCGAGCGTATCATGATCGAGCCGATCTCGGCCGGGGCATTTGCGCCTTTTGGCGATCTCATCGACACGTCGGGCGATCCAGACAAGATCATCAATCAAGGTCAATGCGGGCGGTATCACGACCGGGCGCAACTGGATTTTGCGGATGGGCGGGCAGGGATCAGCCTGTTCGATGCCACCCCGCGCAAATTGCCATACCAACTGGATCTGGTGGAACGCCATCCGGAGGGCAGTCAGGCCTTTGTGCCGATGAGTCACCAGCCCTTTCTGGTCGTCGTCGCCGAGGATGAGGGCGGCAAACCTGGCCGACCGCGGGCATTTCGGACCGAGCCCGGACAGGTGGTGAATTTCCACCGCGGAACGTGGCACGGTGTTCTGACCCCGCTGCATGCGCCGGGCCTGTTTGCCGTTGTCGACCGGATCGGAGGCGGCGCAAATCTGGAAGAACACTGGTTCGACACACCATACGAGGTGGCCGACCCGTGATATGAAGCCGCCACAGAAGCGGCAAGGCCCCCATGAGATCTGATAGGGAGGACAGTGAGATCATGGCCGATACTTCGATAGGAACGCCGGAACAGCTTCGCGATCCGGACTACACACCCGCCTTGCATAAGGCGATTCCACTGGGCATCCAGCATGTGCTGGCGATGTTTGTGTCAAACGTGACGCCCGCCATCATCGTTGCGGGCGCAGCCGGTTTCGGGTTCGGTTCGAACTCGCCGGACTTTCCTCAGCTTCTGTACCTGATCCAGATGTCGATGCTGTTTGCCGGAGTCGCCACCCTGTTGCAGACGATTACGGTGGGGCCAGTGGGTGCCGCGCTGCCCATCGTGCAGGGCACGAGTTTCGCCTTCCTGCCGATCATGATTCCGCTGGTTGCAGGCAAGGGTGTTGACGCGCTGGCCGCCTTGTTCGGCGGCGTCATCATTGGCGGGCTGTTTCATGCCTGCCTTGGCACGGTCATCGGCAAGATCCGCTTTGCCCTGCCGCCCCTGGTGACCGGGCTGGTGGTCACCATGATCGGTCTGGCGCTCGTTCAGGTCGGTATTCAGTACGCTGCAGGGGGTGTTCCGGCGATCGGAACGCCGGAATACGGCTCGATGTTGAACTGGTCGGCGGCGCTGGTGGTGATCGTGGTGACACTGGGGCTGAAGTTTTTCACGCGCGGCATGCTGTCGGTCTCGGCCGTACTTGTGGGCCTGGCCGCCGGGTACGTATACGCGCTGATGGTTGGAATGGTCACATTTGAAGCCATTGGCACCAGCTGGAGCCGGGCTGCGGCTTTTGCGCTGCCGGTACCCTTCAAATACGGGTTCGAGTTTTCGGCCGCCGCGGTCATCGGGTTCTGCCTGATGGCCTTCGTCTCGGCGGTGGAAACCGTGGGCGATGTATCGGGCATCACCAAGGGTGGCGCGGGGCGCGAGGCGACCGACAAGGAGATTGCTGGGGCGACCTATGCCGACGGGATCGGTACCGCCGTTGCGGGGCTGTTCGGGGCCTTTCCGAATACCTCGTTCAGCCAGAATGTGGGGCTGATCGCGATGACCGGCGTGATGAGCCGTCACGTGGTAACCATCGGTGCGTTGTTCCTGATCCTGTGCGGGTTGGTCCCCAAGGTGGGCGCAATCATCCGCACCGTACCAATCGAAGTGTTGGGTGGCGGAGTGATCGTGATGTTCGGCATGGTTGTGGCTGCCGGTATCTCGATGCTGTCGGACGTGAACTGGAACCGGCGCAACATGGTGATCTTTGCGATTTCGCTGTCCATCGGGCTGGGATTGCAGCTTGAGCCGGGTGCCGTCCAGCATCTGCCGGATACGGTGCGTATCCTGATGACCAGCGGGCTGTTGCCGGCGGCGCTGATCGCAATCGTTCTGAATCTGGTTCTGCCACAGGAACTGGCGGAGGAGGCGACCGAAGAGGTGTCTGGCGGTATGGCGGGACACGGTTCGGGCAGTCTGACGGGAAAATAAGGCTCCCGCCTTTACCCTTCGCATCAGCAGGTGCGAAGGGTGCGAGTTGCGCCGGGCAGGCCCGCAGGCCTGACCGCGTGCTGTGGTCGTGGCTGGATCAACCGGCGGCCATCAGGCGGGCGACGTCGAGCATGCGGGCGGAAAAACCCCATTCGTTGTCGTACCAGCCGAACACGCGCACCTGATCCTCTCCGATCATCCGCGTCTCTGGCCCGGCAATGACCAGCGATTCCGCGCGCGCGCGCAGGTCGGAGGAGACCAGCGGCATGTCAGTCCATCCCAAAACCGGGGAGGCCTCTACCCCCTCGCGCAGGGCCGCCTCAAAAGCGTCGGCACTCATGCCGCGTTCAAGTCGGACGACCAGATCCACGGCCGAGACGCTGGCAGTTGGCACCCTTACGGCGGCGCCTGAAATGCGACCCGCCAGATGCGGCAGTACGGTGTCGATAAGATGCGTCGCGCTGGACGTGGTCGGCACCATTGACAGCGCTCCGGCGCGCGACCGGGCCAGATCGCCGCGCGGTGCGTCCACCATGGGCTGGCTGTTGGTGTAGCAATGGATTGTCGTCATATGCGCCGATGCAATCCCGGCGATTTCGTCGATCAACTTGGCCAGCGGCGCTAGCCCGTTGGTGGTGCAGGAAGCGTTCGAGACGATCCGTGCATTGCCCAGGTGATCCTCGTTGGCGCCCAGAACGATGGTCACTTCGGCAGCGGGTGAGGGGCCCGAGATCAAGACCTTGCCTGCCCCAGCGGTCAGGCCGCGTCCCGCCACATCCGAAGTGCGCGCGATGCCGGTGCAATCCAGCAGAACGTCGACACCCGTCAAATCCACGCGGGTCAGATCGTTGCTGTGGGTCATCGGGATTGATCGTCCATCCACGACCAACGCTTCGTCGCCTTCCAGAACGGTGCCCGGATAGGGGCCAAAGGTGCTGTCGTATTTGAACAGATAGGCACAGGTTTCCAATGGTGCGATATCGTTGATCAGCACCAGTTCAAGTCCCGAATCCTGCCGGAGCGCCAGAAGCTGCCGCAGGATCGTGCGGCCGATGCGGCCGAATCCGTTGATCGCAAGTTTCATGCGCCAAGCTATGGCAGGAGCGTTGACCGATCTCAATGGCCCCTTGCAGCCGCTGCGTCAGTTACAACTGACCTGGGAAAAGAACTGTCCCGAGATGTTCTGGTACATGCTGGAATAGATCGCGCGGCACCCCGTGGCCTGCCTGATCGCGGCCATGGCCTGAATCGTGCGCAAACGCGGTGGCGGGCCGAACGGATTGAGGTTGTTGTTATCGCGCGTGGCGCGATAGATCACCGGCTCGTCCGACACCTGGGTGACGGCCCATGTCCGGCTCATCACGTGGACAGTGATTGCTTCGTCCTTGGCCATGGCAGGGGGTGCAAGGGCGGCAAGGGCGGCTAAGACGGCAATGGAAATGCGCGGTTTCATGAATTCAACTCCTGATCAATGCGGGCGCTCTTCCGGATTTGAGCAAATTCGGCGCTGCATGTGAAGGCTTGACACGAATTGGCGTCCCTTTTGCGGTTACGCCACCCCCTCGGTGCGAATGCGTATGGTCTTTCCGCAATGCTTGCAATGCACGGCATCTGCGTCGTGCAGGACAAGCCCGCAGGTGCCGCATTCCTGTCGAACTTTCGTTGGGCGAAACAGCACTTGAAGCAGGCGCAGGAACAGCGTGACACCAAAGATCATCACACCCACCGCCAGCATCCGACCCCACGTGCCGGTCAGGGTGATGTCGCCAAACCCTGTCGTCGTGAGTGTGGTGACGGTGAAATAGAGCGCATCGGCATAGTTGCCGATCTGCGGATTGATGCCGGATTGCGTGGCATAGATCAGCCCGGTCATGATGAACAGAAAGACGCCGAGGTTGATCGAGGCCAAAACCACCTCTTCGTTTTCGCGGAAGAACTTGAAATCCTGACGCAGCCGTATCAATAGCTGGTAGGTATGCAACAACCTCAGCGTTCTGAGAATGCGCAGGAACCCAAGACCTTCGCCCGCGATGGGGGCCAGAAAGGAAAAGACCGCGATGATGTCGGCCCATGTCGCCGGGCGCAGCAGAAAGCGGCCCTTGTCGGCTTCCAGCCAGACACGGATGCCGAAATCGGTCAGAATCAGCAGGCCGAAAACCGCGTCGGTGATTTCGATCGCCAAAGTGTGCGGGAAGAATGACGTCACGATGACGAAAAGGATCGTCGTGATGTCGAAAGCCAAAAGCGCATAACGGAACCGGTGCGCCTGTGGCGTCGTTCCCTGATACAGGGATCTGATCTTGGTCAGCACTTGCTTTGCCATTCGACAGCATCGGTCTGATTGCACCCTGGCGCCCGATCCGAAACCGGGCGGCCAAATGCAAGGAAACACTGGAAGGACCTGATTTTCAACCGGTATCACCGCCAGCCGATCATGGCAAAACCGCCCGTCTGCCTCTAGCGCCCCACCAATGACAACGGCATATGACGGTTTACGTCCTTGTAAAGCAGATAGCGGAACCGGCCCGGGCCGCCCGCATAACAGGCCTGCGGGCAAAAGGCGCGCAGCCACATGTAATCGCCCGCCTCGACCTCGACCCAGTCCTGATTAAGGCGATAGACGGCTTTGCCTTCGAGCACGTAAAGCCCATGCTCCATCACATGGGTTTCGGCAAAGGGGATCACACCGCCCGGCTCGAATGTGACGATGGTGACGTGCATGTCGTGACGCAGGTCGGCAGGGTCGACAAAACGGGTGGTGGCCCATCGCCCCTCGGTGCCCGGCATCGGGTTGGGGGCGATGTCGCGCTCATTTGTGATGACCGGATCGGGGGCGGGCAGGCCGGGCACAGCCTGGTAAGCCTTGCGTATCCAGTGGAACCGGGCCACCGGGCCAGCGCGGTTGTGCAGGCTCCAGTCGCTGGCGGGCGGGATATAGGCGTAACCGCCTTCCTCCAGCACATGGTCTTGTCCGCCGATCGACAGCGTCACCGCGCCTTCGACGACAAAGATCACGCCTTCGGCGCCGTCATCTGTTTCCGGTTTGTCGCTACCGCCGCCGGGCTGCACTTCCATGATGTATTGCGAAAACGTCTCGGCAAACCCGCTGAGAGGGCGGGACAGGACCCACAGGCGCGTTCCTTCCCAAAAGGGCAGAAAACTGGTGACGATATCGCGCATCGTGCCCTTGGGGATCACCGCAAAAGCTTCGGTGAACATGGCGCGGTCGGTTAAGAGCTGGTCTTGCCCAGGATGACCGCCGGTGGGCGCATAATAGGTTCTTTGTGCCATAAATGCCTCGTTGGGTTTCCGGCGCACTATGCCGGGAAAGATCTGGCGGTCCTAGCGCTGGCAGGCGGAAAGGTTTCTTCGGAATTATTTGAAGATTTTGGTGCAGGGCTTGGACATCCCGACAGGTGCGGGATATCCTTGAGGACAAATGGAAATCATGTGTGAGGCAGTCATGAAAAAATGGATTTGCGCGACCCTTGTTGTCATGACGATTGCGGTCACGACGCCGGTGGCGCAGGCGAAGTCCTTGTCACGAATGGTCGCCGAACTGGGTCTCAGCCCAGCGGATTTCGAGATCATGGGAACGGCGGCAAACTCGTTGTTTGCCGGCGGTCGGCCCTCGACCGGGCAAGAGGTCGCCTGGACCAATGACGACACCGGTGCAAAAGGTACAGTGCGGGTGCGCGAGATGCGCGACAACTGCGCCCAACTGCAATATGTCTTTACGCCCGGTGGCGCGGATGCCTCGCGCGAGATCCGCACCCGGCGCTGTCTGGACGCCAATGGCAAATGGGTTCTGACGCCCTGACACACAAGATTGACGATGTGACGTTCGAATGATTTTGACGAACGGCACGAATCTTTTATTCATGCAGTCAAGGCGGCGTTTCGAGCATGGAGCGGTGCCAGGAAAAAAACAGTCCAGAGGAACAAGGGACATGAAATTTACTGAAGAGCACGAATGGCTGGACGCCGATGGCGATTTGGTGACAGTGGGCATCACCGCCCACGCGGCCGAGCAGTTGGGCGACGTTGTGTTTGTCGAACTGCCCGAGGTCGGCACCGAGGTCGGCAAGGACGATGAGATCGTGGTGATCGAATCGGTCAAGGCCGCTTCCGACATTCTGGCGCCTCTGGATGGCGAGATCGTCGAGGTTAACGAAGCGCTGGCTGACAACCCCGGCCTGGTCAACGAGGACGCGATGGGTGATGCGTGGTTCTTCAAGATCAAGGCGTCCGATTTGTCGCCGATGGACGACTATATGGACGAAGCGGGCTATAAAGACTTCATTAGCTGACGCAAGAAAACACGGCTGCGGGCGGCGGGCCGGGCCCGCCGCAACTGAACGCATCTCGTTTTCGTGACCTGGTCCGGCCCGGTTTCGTGCTAGATTGCACTCCTGATGCAGGGAGGTGGGTGATGGACGGAAACCCAGGACCGGAACGCCGGAAATCGGCGGGCGAATTCGATCAGCGTATTCTCGAAATTTTTGACGGCTACGTGCACGGACAGTTGTCCAAGCGCGAATTCATCGCGCAGGCGGGCCGCTATGCCGCCGCGGGTGTCACTGGTGCGATGTTGCTGGAACAGCTACAGCCGAACTATGCGCTGGCACAGCAAGTCGCCCCGGACGATCCCGCCATCGAAACCATGGTTGTCGACTATGACAGCCCCGAAGGGCATGGCGCGATAAAGGGTCTGATGGCGCGCCCCATGGGGCAAGAGGGTCCGTTGCCGGCCATCCTGGTCGTGCACGAAAACCGCGGTTTGAATCCTTATATCGAGGATGTGGTGCGCCGTTGCGCCAAGGCCGGATACCTTGCCTTTGGTCCCGACGGGCTGACGCCGCTAGGTGGCTATCCCGGCAATGACGACGACGGCCGCGCCATGCAAAGGACGCTGGATGGCGGCAAGCTGATGGCGGATTTTTTTGCCGCCTTCGAATTCCTGCGCGACAACGAAGGATCGACAGGCAAGATCGGCGCGGTCGGATTCTGCTACGGGGGTGGCGTCTGTAACGCGCTGGCCGTGGCCTATCCCGATCTGGCGGCGTCAGTGCCGTTTTACGGGCGGCAGCCGGCGGTCGAAGATGTGCCTTCGATCGAAGCGCCGCTGATGATCCACTATGCCGGATTGGACGACCGGATCAACGCGGGCTGGCCTGCGTATTCCGAGGCGCTCAAGGCCAACCAGAAGGCTTTTTCGGTTCATTTCTACCCGAATGTGAACCATGGTTTTCACAATGACACCACGCCGCGATACGATGAAGCGGCGGCAGAACTGGCTTGGGCGCGGACGATGGATTTCTTCGGCCGGAAATTGGGCTAGTACCCCCTCCGGCGGTCCACTTCGTGCAGCAGCGGCTCGCCGGTAGTAAGGCGGCGATAGTTTTCGGCCACGTCCTTCAGCGCATCGCCCAGATGCCAGCCCGACACATGCGGCGTGAGGGTGACACGCGGGTGCGACCAAAGCGGGTTATCGCTGGGCAAGGGTTCCTGACTGACCACATCCAGAACGGCATGACCCGGACGTCCCTGATCCAGCGCCTGCATCAGGGCCACTTCGTCGATCAGGTCGCCACGCCCCGCGTTCAACAACTGGCTGCCGGGTTTCATTGCCGCCAGAAGGCTGGCGTCGAACAAGCCATGGGTGTCGGGGGTCGAGGGCAGGATGGCGCAGACATGGTCACACTCCGCCAGCATGGCCGGCAAACTGGCCCGTCCGTGATGGCAATCGACCCCGTCGATGGATTTCGGCGAGCGGCTCCAACCTTTGACCTGAAATCCGATGTCGCGCAGCATGCGTGCGGTGCGCCCGCCGATATGGCCAAGGCCCAGAACGCCCACGACCGTCTCAGGGGTATAGACCGGCTCTACCGAATTCCAGACGGCCTTGCGCTGATCGGCTTCGTGCTGAGCCATATTGCGGTGGGTGCGCAGGATATAGGCCAGGAACCACTCGGCAATCTCGCGCGCCGGGGCGTCGGGTTTCAGCCGCGTCACGCGCACATGGTCAGGCAGGGCCGGGTGGCGCACGATGGTTTCCACCCCGGCCCCCAGTTTTTGCACCAGTTGCAGGTTGGGCAGGCGCGCAGGCCCTTCCGGGTTCAGTGATACCACCGCCGCCATCGCGATTTCGCCGGGGTCACCGATGGCATCGGGCGTCCGCACATCCGCCCCGGGCAGCGCTGTGCGCACCTGTTCGGCGATCTCTGCATTGCTCATCCAGCCCGATATCCCGGTTTCGATCAATAGCGCCATGGCTTGCTCCTCCCTCTTGTTCCGTTGCGTGAGGTATCGTCACGCAACTGGACTTTCCCGGCGCAGCTAAGCCATCCTCACAGCCAAGGTAAACCCTGGTGCGGCCGTTCGAGGAGAAAGTTTCATGAACATGACATTCGCCATGCGTGAGGAAAACCGTAAGCTGCTGGGGCGCGTCGCGGACATGGTGCGCAACGAGATCATGCCGTTGGAAGAGGAATACCAGGCCGAAATCGGCAAGGGCGACCGCTGGCAATATACTGAACGCCAGGCGGAAATCCTCGAAGGGTTGAAGGCCAGGGCCAAGGCGGCGGGGTTGTGGAATTTCTGGCTGACCGACAGCGACAAGGGGTTTGGGCTGACCACCGTCGAATACGCCTATTTTGCCGAAGAGATGGGCAAGACCCCGTTGGGGGCCGAGATTTTCAACTGCTCTGCCCCCGACACCGGCAACATGGAGGTGTTCGAACGCTACGGCTCGGACAAGATGAAGGAAGAATGGCTGAAGCCGCTGTTGGAAGGCGAGATTCGCTCGGCCTATCTGATGACCGAACCGGACGTGGCCAGTTCGGATGCTACCAATATTTCGATGTCCTGCGTTCGCGATGGTGACCATTATGTGCTGAACGGCGAAAAATGGTGGTCATCCGGCGCGGGTGATCCGCGCTGCAAGGTCTATATCGTGATGGTCAAAACCGGCGGCGATGACCTGCCCAAGCACAAACGCCAGTCGATGATCGTTGTCCCCGCTGAAACACCGGGTATCGAGGTATTGCGCGCGATGGAGGTTTACGGCCACGACGACGCGCCGCACGGGCACATGCATATCAGCTTCACCGATGTACGCGTGCCTGTCGAAAACATTCTATTGGGCGAGGGGCGCGGGTTCGAGATCGCGCAGGGCCGCCTTGGGCCGGGTCGCATTCATCATTGCATGCGCGCCATCGGACAAGCCGAGATCGCGCTGGAACGCATGTGCAAACGCTCGCTGCAGCGCGAGGCGTTTGGCAAGAAGCTGGCACAGCTTGGGGCGAACTACGACATCGTCGCCGAGTGCCGGATGGAGATCGAGATGGCGCGCCTGCTGTGCCTCAAGGCTGCGTGGTATATGGATCAGGGCGATGCGCGGGCGGCAGCACCGTGGATCAGTCAGATCAAGGTGGTGGCGCCGCGCGTGGCGCTCAAGGTCATTGACGAGGCGGTGCAGATGTTCGGCGGGCAGGGAATAAGCCAGGACACACCGCTGGCGATGGCCTGGACCCATGTGCGCACCTTGCGGCTGGCCGATGGCCCGGACGCGGTGCACCGCCGGCAGGTGGCTCGGGCGGAACTCAAGAAATACACGCAGGAAAAGATCTGAAAGGCAGGGGATGACGATGAAAAACCCGTCATATTTCCGGCAGAGGCCAGACGGTGAATTCATTGCAAACGACCCCACGCGCGGGCCGTGGTCAGCCGACCACTGCCATGCCGGCCCCGTGACCGGGCTGGTGGCCCGGGCTGCCGAGCGAGAGGTGGGGCCGGATAAGATGCTGACGCGCCTGACGCTCGACGTACTGCGTCCGCTGCCCCTCACAGGTCTCAGGGTCGCGGTGGAAACGGTGCGGCACACTCGCACTCTGGCGACCACCCGCGCCGAGGTCAGGGATCTTGACGGCACTCTCTGTGTCAGCGCCACGACCATGCATCTGGTGCGCAAGGCTATTGGGCCAGTTCCCAATGCAAGCGTTCCGGCACCGGATTTCACAGATGCGATACCAGGCCATTTCCCGATCCGGATTGCGCGCCACGACCTGCCGTTCTTTGCACAATTCGTCGATGTCCGGCTCCCAAAGGGGCAGTCCCACGATCCCGGCCCCAAGACGATCTGGATGCGCGCACCGTCACTTCTTGAAGACGAAGAGCAGTCACCGGTTCAATCGCTTTGCCCGTTGGCCGATTGCGGCAACGGGATATCCTGGAATTGCCCACCAACGGAATTGGGTTTCATGAACACCGACCTCAGCGTGCACATCCACCGCGAGCCGGTCTCGGACTGGCTTGCCTCGGAAACGGTGTCGCACTGGCACGACAACGGTGTCGGCATGGCGCAGGCGGTGCTTTACGACACCCAAGGCCCGGTGGCGACGGCCTTGCAGACGCTGGTGCTGTTCCCGCCCGCATAAGGTTATTCGGGCGCTTCGAGAAGCGCGATCATCTCGGAATACCCGTGCGCCCGCGCCAGATCCAGCGGTGTGGCGCCGTTTCGATCGGGGATGGTACGATCCGCTCCCGCCTCAAGCAGCAGGCGCAGCACGTCCTGATGGTCTGGCCCGCCATCACCCAGAACAACGGCTTCGATCAACGCGGTCCAGTTGAGATTGTTGACATGATCCAGCGGCGCGCCGGCATCGATCAGGCGACGAACGACTTCGACATGGCCCAGATGCGCCGCGGCGATTAGGGCGGTGCCGTCATAGGGGCTGGTGGTCAGGCCCGGATCGTTGCCCAGCTCGATGGCCAGAGACATCAGGTCGGGATCATCCGCCACCGCCACGATCGTCACAACGTCATAGGCCTGTCCTTCCAGCGCATTCATGTCGGCTCCGGCCCGGGCCAGTTCGCGCAGGGCCTCGTCCTGTGATGCGTAAGCAGCTACGTGGGCAGGTGTTCGCCCCCGCCGGTCCCGGGCATTCAGATCGGCGCCTGCCGCAGCAAGGCGCGCGATTTCGGCGACATCCCCGTTATGGGCCGCCCGGTGCAACCCTTCATAACCCGCGATTTCGGCGGCAGACGGGGCGATCTGGGCCTGCGCGCCGGTCGCGCTCAGGGCAAGGATCAGAAAAACGACCAGTTTCGTCATGTCGTGCCTCACTTACATGTCCGTGACAGGGGGTGCGACCCGATTTTTGGGTGCACCCGAGGCCCAGTATTGCAGAATCCGCGCGATGCGCACAGGTGTCAGCTGGATCTGGCCTTGGTCTGGCTGCGGATATACCGGGCAGCAGCTTGGGCTGTTGGCGGGGCGTTCTCGGTCAAAAGTCTGATTTGCCAAGCCAAACGCAGCGCGTCGATGTCCGTGTTTATCACGGCCAGCCGGGATGCATATTCGGACAGGCATTGCTCATGGAGGTCCTGAGCACCCGGAAGCGCAAGCAATTCGGCCAATCTTGCCCGTGTTGTCGCAAGCATCGGCAGAATGCGCGGTTCAGGCACCGTGTTCCAGTTCCGCTCGACCCAATAATCCAGCCCGATCTGCTTGGTCATGTGGTTGGGCAAACCGCGCTGCCGCTTGACAAGAAACTCGTCGAGCGACCGAAGCGAGTAGTGGTTCAGTCCGACCTGTTCCACGCCTCTGTTCATCCCGTAAAAGCTGATGCGGGCGTTCTGCCGGGCAAACGTGTCTGGCAATGGCAAACCGTCCGGCCCCAGCCATTTGGGTGTGTTTGACGAGACCACAAACTTTGGTCGGTGCACACCCAGCTTGCTGAAACGCCCGGGTCGGATCAGGGATTTGAACAAATGCCCCAGCGGGAAATGCAGGTCTGGTGGGGCGGCGGACAAAAACCGGGACGGTGTTATACCATCATTCCGGCTGGCGACGCTGTCCGACCCAAAAAAACGCCACGGGATTGCCAGGGCGTCGAACGGGCCGGAGCGATCCTCGAACATCGCGACAAGTTGGCCAATGCTTGCGCAGTCCTCGGGCAGCCAAAGGAATTCGTCGCAGTCGAAAAACAAGACCCAGTCAGCGGCAAGAATGGCGGGGTTTTTTGCCGCCAGTTTCAGCGCCTGCCATTGCGCGGTGACCTTTTGCGTGTGTTGAAACGCGACATGTGTCACAACACCTGCCGCTGACAGCGCGTCCAGAAGCGCCGGGCTGCTGTCCGAACAGTCATGGGTGAAAACCACAAAATGGTCGAAACCGCAGGCCAGATGATGGGCGATCCATTCAAGGATATATGATCCGTCATCCCGCAGGCAGGTACAGGCAACGATACGAGGCGTGGACGGGTCCGGTGTCATTGATGCTTTGGTAGCAATGGGTGTTTAACGATTCAAGTGACCAAAGCGCGACCTATACGAGGTATAGTGGTGAAAACTCCATGAAATACCTTTTCTTGACGGATTTCACCTGTTAACCTTTCGCGCAATAACAAGTGCAAAAATGAATAACGGGTATACGGGCGGATGAGCAGGCGAGAGCAGGGGACATTTGTCATTTCCTGGTCGCAAACGGAATTGGACGGGCTGGAAACGCCACCGATTTCAGCGATCAGGCGTGGTGCGGCGTGGTCGTGGCGTGGGCAGGCCAGCCGAGTTGATGGCCTGGAAACCAATCCCGCGTCAGGATGGTTGGGGCAGAACCCAAGCGCCGCCGGAATCCACAATGTGTCATCGCTTCGTCCTTCGCTAAGCGCAGATGTGCTTCAGGCAGTTCAGGGCGAGGGTCCGTTCTGCGCCCGGTTCACGGTGACCAATGGTGCGCAAACCTATTCGGCAAAGGTGATCCGCTTCGACATGTACGAACATTTATTCGTGGTGTTCGAGGGCGTGCTGCCGCCACGCGAAACCGAGCTTTGGGTTGAACAGGAAACCGTTTCGGCCTTGCTGGACCAGCCGATTGTCGTCGACGACATCCAGGCCGCAAACGCCGACGCCGGATTTACCTGCGGTGACGAGCAGGCGCCCGACAGCGGCGAAGTCGTCTGGATGCCGAATCGATTGGCGGCCCAGGCGTAAGCCGACCCAGTTCCGTACATTGCCGAAATTCGTCGTTGTTGTGTTGACTCCGCCCCAAAGGCGGATATAAGCGCGGCTTCGTTGGTGTTGGTGGCCCCCGCAAGGGGATGCCTGTCATGGGGAAACCCAAGAGGACAACGCCCTTCATACTGGCCCAAAAGGCCGTGACCAAAACTGAAGGAGATCAGCCGTGACCAAACGCACGTCTGCCAAGTACAAAATCGACCGCCGGATGGGCGAAAACATCTGGGGTCGTCCGAAATCCCCGGTCAACCGCCGTGAATACGGCCCCGGCCAGCACGGCCAGCGCCGCAAGGGCAAGCTGTCGGATTTCGGTCTGCAGCTGCGCGCCAAGCAGAAGCTGAAAGGCTATTACGGCGACCTGACCGAAAAGCAGTTCCGCCGCATTTATGCCGAAGCTGAGCGTGTCAAAGGCGACACCGGTGAAAACCTGATCGGCCTGCTGGAGCGCCGCCTGGACGCCGTCGTTTACCGCGCCAAGTTCGTGCCGACCGTGTTTGCTGCGCGTCAGTTCGTGAACCACGGCCACGTCAAGGTGAACGGCCAGCGCGTCAACATCCCGTCCTACCGCGTCAAGGAAGGCGACGTGATCGAGGTCCGCGACAAATCCAAGCAACTCGCTGTTGTTCTGGAAGCCGCCTCGCTGGCCGAGCGCGACGTGCCGGATTACATCGACGCCGACCATTCGAAAATGACCGCCACATTCGTGCGCACCCCGAGCCTGGGCGATGTGCCGTACGCAGTCATCATGGAACCGAACCTGGTCGTCGAATTCTACGCGAAGAACTGATCTTCGCCGGACATTCCAAGTCAGATAGGCCGCGCGAGATGCGCGGCCTTTTTCTGTTTAAGAAAACAGAAGATGCACTGCAGGTCACAAGGGCAAGGGCCGTCCTTCGGCGATCGCTTCCATCGCAAAATATGACGTGACACTATCCAGCTCGACCTTCTCGATCAGTCGTTGATAGACCTTGTCATAGGATGTCATATCCTGCGTCACCACCTTGAGCTGATAGTCATAGTCGCCACCGATACGATGAAAATCCACGACCTCGGGTATGGTCAGGACATGGCTGCGAAACGCTTGCAGCCACTCGGCCGAATGGTGCCGTGTGCGCAGCATGACAAAGACGACAAGGTTCAGCCCCAGCCTCTCCCGCGCCAGCCGGGCCGTTGACCCTTTCAGGACGCCGCTTTCGTTCAGCATCTTCAACCGTCGCCAGCAGGCGTTTTGTGACAACCCCACGCGATCCGCCAGATCCCTTTGCGAGAGCGATGCATCCTTTTGCAGCTCGATAAGAAGGCGGCGGTCAATATGATCTATTTTGTCCGACATAATCGTTCATATGACACAAAAAATTACTTAAATGAAGAGAAATAGGTGAAGTTTCCATACAACTATTGGATCACATTGGAAGGGCCTAAAGGAGCTTCAACAATGACCCTTTCAATGTTTCGTGCAACCATCGAAGCCGCCGTTCGGGATGAAACCCTGCGGGAGGGGCTGATCGGCGAGAACATCCTGATCCCGGGCCTTCAAGGCGATGTCCCGCTGGTTTATGCGGATTACGTCGCTTCGGGGCGGGCCCTGCGTCAGGTCGAAGACTTTGTGGCCGGTCACGTTCTGCCATTCTATGCCAACAGCCATACCGAAGCCTCCTTTTGCGGGTCCTACATCACTCGGTTGCGCCGCGACGCGCGCGCCGAGATTGCCCGCGTTGTTGGCGCAAGGGGAGAGGACGCGGTGATCTTTACCGGGTCGGGCGCCACCGCGGGGCTCAATCGGCTGGTCAGCTTATTCGGACTAGGGGAGGCTGACCAGCCGGTTGTCATCATCGGGCCGTATGAGCATCATTCGAACATACTTCCGTGGCGCGAAAGCAAGGCCAAGGTCGTCGAAATCCCGGAAGCACCCGAAGGTGGGCCGGATCTGGCGGCGCTGGAAGTGGCGCTGGCAGAGCACGCATATTCCGACCTGATCGTTGGGTCATTTTCGGCGGCATCGAACGTGACAGGGATCATCACCGACCCGGATCCGGTGACGCGCCTGCTGAAACGGCACGGCGCGCTGGCCATCTGGGATTACGCCGGCGGCGGCCCCTATCTGCCGATGGATATGGGTCCGAAGGATGCCCGCAAGGACGCCATCGTCGTCTCGCCGCACAAGTTCCCTGGCGGGCCGGGTGCGTCCGGTGTTCTTGTCGTCAACAAAGGAGCAGTGAAACGCGCCTGCCCAAGCTGGCCTGGCGGCGGCACGGTGTCTTTCGTCTCGCCGTGGCGCCATGACTACAGCACCGATCTGGCCGCGAGGGAAGAGGCCGGAACACCCAACGTGATCGGCGATATTCGCGCAGCTCTTGCTTTCATCGTCAAGGATGCCGTGGGTACTGCGGAGATTGCCCGGCGCGAGGCGCAGTTCAACCGCATGGCGCTGGAGGGATGGCGGGACAATCCGCACCTGACTCTGCTGGGCGTAGACAAATCGCACCGGCTGCCGATCTTTTCCTTTCTCGTGCGGGATCGGGACGGCAATCCGGTACATCAGCAGCTGTTCACACGCATGCTCAGCGACATCTATGGCATTCAGGCGCGTGGCGGTTGCGCCTGCGCCGGGCCATACGCGCATCGCCTTCTGGGGATCGGCAAGGAGGCCTCCGAGGCCCTGCATGCCGCGCTTGCCGCAGGTGAAGAGTTGAAGAAACCCGGTTGGGTCCGCCTGAATTTCTCCTACCTGATGCGCGAAGAGACGGTTCAGTTCATCATCAACAGTGTCAACGAGCTGTCGCGCCGGACCGAGGATTACGCTCCGTACTACAACGCCGATCCGGCGACGGCGCGCTTCAAGGCCGCATGAGGGTTTTGCGGCTTTTCTCAGGGTCGTGACATCGCTATGAGGGGCGCAGTCAAGGAGCGCCCTGCATGAACAAGATCACACCACAACCCGGCATCATGGACATCGCCCTTTACCAGGGCGGCAAATCCCATGTCGACGGCGTGACCGACGTCATCAAGCTCAGCTCGAACGAAAACCCGTTTGGTCCCAGCCCTTTGGCGATCGAAGCGGTGCGAGCTAGCGCGGCGTCTCTGCATCGCTATCCCAGCACCGATCACGCCGGTCTGCGTGCGGCCGTTGGCGAAGTGCACGGGCTGGACCCGGACCGGATCATCTGCGGTGTCGGTTCCGACGAGGTGCTGCAGTTCGTGGTACAGGCCTATGCCGGAGTGGGTGACGAGGTCATTCACACCGAACACGGGTTTTCCATGTACCCCATTCTGGCGCGGATGGCCGGGGCGGTTCCTGTGCAGGTTCCCGAGCGCGAGCGCAGGGTGGATGTCGATGCGATTCTTGCGGCCTGTTCCGAAAAAACGCGGGTGGTGTTCCTGACCAATCCCGGTAACCCCACCTCGACCATGATCCCCGAGGCCGAGGTCGCGCGGCTGGCCGATGGCCTGCCGGATCATGTGATCCTTGTGCTGGATGGTGCCTATACCGAGTTCGTGGAGGGGTTCGATGGCGGTATCTCGGTGGTCGATGCGCGTAGCAACGTCATCATGACACGAACGTTTTCAAAGATTTACGGGCTTGGTGGCATGCGGGTCGGCTGGGGGTATGCCCCGCGCGAAGTTATCGACGTGCTCAACCGTGTCCGCCAGCCTTTCAACCTGTCTTCGACGGCTCTTGAGGCGGCGGAGGCTGCGGTGCGGGATCGGGCCTATGTCGCGTTCTGTCAGGCAGAGAACGCCAGATGGCGTGCCTGGCTGGCTGATGAATTGGCCGGTGTCGGGGTGCCGTCCGACCCGTCCTGCACGAATTTCATCCTTGCCCGCTTTGGCAGCCGGACCGAGGCCGAGGCCTGCGACGTCTACCTGCAAAATCAAGGCCTTATCGTGCGCCGGGTGGCGGGCTATCACCTGCCCGAGGCGCTGCGGATCACCGTAGGGGATGAGGCGGCCTGCCGTCGCGTTGCCGCGGCTGTCGCTGCGTTCAAAGGGGGTGCGGCATGAGCCCGGTTTATGACCGCGTGGCGCTGATCGGCCTTGGGCTTATCGCGTCGTCGATGTTCTGGGCGATGAAGCGTGCGGGGCTTGCGGGTGAGGTGACGGGCTATGCCCGCTCTGCGGAAACCCGAGACACCGCACGGCGGATCGGCTTGTGTGACCGGGTTTGCGACAGTGCGCGCGAGGCGGTCGAGGGGGCTGATCTGGTTGTACTTTGCGTGCCGGTGGGTGCGATGGGACCGGTTGCCGAAGAGATCGCGCCGGTGCTCAAGCCGGGCGCGACGGTGACGGATGTCGGCTCGGTCAAGCGCCATGTTGTACAATCTGTACAGCCTTTCATCCCCCCTGGTGTGCATTTTGTACCAGCCCACCCGCTGGCCGGGACCGAGCATTCGGGACCGGAATCGGGCTTTGCCGAGCTGTTCGACAATCGCTGGTGCCTGCTGGTTCCGGTCGAGGGAACGGAGCCGGAGGCGGTCGCAAAGCTGCGCGCGCTGTGGGAGGGCATGGGGTCGAACGTGGACGAGATGGATGCCGATCACCACGACCTGGTGCTGGCGGTAACCAGCCACGCGCCGCACCTGATCGCCTATACGATGGTTGGCGTTGCGGATGACCTGCGCCGGGTGACCGATAGCGAGGTGATCAAATATTCGGCGGCCGGATTTCGCGATTTCACCCGGATCGCGGCATCCGATCCGACCATGTGGCGCGACGTGTTTCTGACCAACAAGGACGCGACGCTGGAAATCCTCGGACGGTTCACCGAGGAACTCTTTGCGCTTCAGCGGGCGATCAGAACAGGTGACGGCGAGCATCTTTTCGATTATTTCACCCACACAAGAGCAATAAGACGAGGAATCATCGACGCGGGGCAGGATACGGATGCCCCCGATTTCGGGCGAGGAAAGGCCAAGTCATGAGGCGATTGGGCGGAGTTCTGGTTTTTGGAGCAATTGTGCTTGCCGCAACAGTATCGATTGCCAATCCGCCCGAAAGTTCACTGACCCCCAAATCCCGAACCGCATCCGAGGTCGCCTTGGTCGAGGCCGCTAGCGCCGCGGCGCAGGATACCATCGCGACCGTGGTGGATTTGGCCGATTTGCGCCCGGTGTTGCGCCCGGTTTCCCCGCAAGTCATGGCGGCGGCCGCGCGGCCTGCTGATCTGCCGAAACTTGGGCCGGATGTATCGCCGTTTCCCTACAAACGGCCCGAGGCCGTCGAGCAGCAGGCATTTTTCAAGAAGCGCCGCCTGCGCAAGGGGTCGGTCTGCGGGAACATCGATATTCAGGGTGAAAAAATCGGCAACGTACCCAACAAGGTCAATGGCTGCGGGATCAAGGATGCCGTCAAGGTCAAATCGGTTTCCGGCGTGGTGCTGAGCCAGCCCGCGATCATGGATTGCGGCACCGCCGAGGCGTTGAACACCTGGGTGGAACGTTCCGTCAAGCCAACCTTTCGCCGCCGCGGGCCGGTGGTCGAACTGAAGGTTGCGGCGCATTACGCGTGCCGGACCCGGAACAATCGCAAGGGCGCAAAGATATCGGAACACGGCAGGGGACGGGCCATCGACATTTCGGCCTTCAAGATGATGGATGGCGAAGTGCTGACCGTGCTGGAAGGGTGGAAGCGGGGGCAGTCGCTGACGCTGTTGCGCAGAATTCGGAAAGATGCCTGCGGGCCGTTCGGAACGGTGCTGGGACCGGGGTCCGACGGCTATCACCGCGACCATTTCCATCTGGACACAGCGCGCCATCGCAGCGGGCCATACTGTCGCTGAAGCGCTCAGCGCAGGAAAATGCGCGGCGCCGGGCCAAGTGGCACCGGGCCCAGAGTGACAAAGCCGTCGCGGAAGCCCAATTCCACGTCCAGCGCATTCGGATTGCCGCTGAGCCCCGCCAGCAGACCAAGCACGCGGTTTACCGGATCAACCGCCTGATCGGGCAGCGCGCCCGAGGCGTTGGCCATCGCCACCATGTCCTGCCAGTTCTCGGCCTTGATCGCGATCTGGCCGGTTGGAATGCCCCGGGCGTCGATATCCAGCTCTCCAGTCGCGAAAAGGCGCAGCGCGCCCCATTTCAGCTCGGCCAGCGCGAGATCGATAAAGACCGGCTGCGGGCGGCGTTCTTCCAATGCGGTGCGGTCCCAGGGTTTGTCGAACCGGGTGAGCATGTCGAGTTCAAGCGTTTCGAAGGACTGCGGCAGCGAGCGGGACGAGCGTAGTAGCGAACGCAACCCTTGCCCCGGTGAAAAGCCGTCGGCGGACGCGGCAAGGGCATAGGTTTCAGGCTGGTCGGTCTGTTCCATCACAAGGGTCAGATCGGCGGCGCCTGCCAGCGCCGTACCCTCTTGCGAGATCGACCAGGGGCCAGAGGTCAGTGCAAGCCGTTCCAGAACCAGTGCGACGCCGGGTTGGAGGTGCAGCCCGGCCCGCAACTGTTGCGCCGCGACGATCGCGGTCTGGTCGAGATAGGAAAACCGCTGTGGCGTATTGGCGAAGTGCAGGGTTTGGCGGCCGGGCCAGACAGCAGGGCTGGCGATGTCGATCCAGTCCGCGCGCCACGCGGTGCCGGTGGCCGGATCAGCCAGGGCGGGGTTATTCAGGCGCGTGACGTGGCGCGCGGGATAGCCGGTTGTGGTGATATCGGAAAACTCTGCCTGCCATCCCAGTTGCTGGCGCTGGTCGAACCAGCCCGAGATGGCCGAGCGCAGGCCGTAGCCCGCAATGAACCAGTAGCCTGACCAAAGCAGTGCCGCGAGAATGAAGAAGCGAACCAGCCGGTTCATGAAATGGCCCTTTTTCCTGCCCTGATTTTGATGTTTATAGGCGCAAACAGGCGAGGACCAGTGCGATGACGATGTGGGTGTTCGGATACGGATCACTGTTGTGGAACCCCGGATTCCCGGTGGCGCGCAGCGAGCTTGCGACGCTGCATGGCTATGCCCGGTCGTTCTGCATGTCTTCGATCCACCATCGCGGCACCGAGGAAAACCCCGGTCTGGTGCTGGCGCTGGACGAGGTCGGTGAGGCCCATTGCAAGGGGCTGGCGCTGGCGGTCGAGCCCGGTCACGAGGAGCGCACCCTGGACGAGTTGCGCGAGCGCGAGCTGATCTCGTCTGCCTATCTGGAACGGATGCTGGACGTGCATCTGGAATGCGGCGAGGTGGTGAACGCGGTGACCTATGTGATCGACCCGCATCACGTGCAATATTGTGGCGGCATGCCGCTGGAAGAACAGGCGCAGATCATCGCGCGCGCCGTCGGTGGGCGGGGGCCGAACACCGAGTATCTGTTCAATACCACCGAGCATCTGATCGAGATCGGATTGCGCGATCCGGATCTGGAGTGGCTTTCAGAGCGCGTTCGCAATCTGATGGCATAATTCCTTGGCTTCACCGGCGGATATTCGCTAGGTTCGGCCAAGAGCAGAAGAAACCGGGAACAAGGCGCATGGCGCAGGCACACCGCGAAGCGAGACCTCAATTCTCGCAACCGTTCCGACAGATCCTCATGATGCTGATCGTGATCGGGCTTTCAGGGTTTGGGGTATTTGTGGCCTTGCCAAGGGTCATGCCGGTTTTCGAGGCCAATCCCTATCTCAACGGCTTTATCCTGTTGGTCTTTGTCATCGGCGTGCTGGCCTGTTTCTATCAGGTGGTCCAGCTGATGGGATCGGTGCGCTGGATCGAAGGTTTCGTGGGCGGCGTCGAGACCGACGGCAGCACGCCGCCGCAAATGCTGGCACCGCTGGCGTCGCTGCTGCGTTCGCGCGGGGCGCGGTCCCAGATCAGTTCGACCTCGACCCGGTCAATCCTTGATTCGGTGGCCGAGAGGATCGAGGAAGAGCGCGAGATCACGCGCTATATCACCAACCTGCTGATCTATCTGGGCCTGTTGGGGACGTTCTTTGGTCTTGCCACGACGGTTCCGGCGGTGGTGGATACGATCCGCAGCCTCAATCCGCAGGAGGGAGAGGAGGGCCTGACCGTTTTCAACCGCCTGATGACCGGGCTTGAGGCGCAGCTGGGCGGCATGGGCGTGGCCTTTGGATCGTCGCTGCTGGGTCTGGCCGGGTCGTTGATCGTGGGACTTCTGGAGCTATTTGCAGGGCATGGGCAGAACCGGTTCTATCGCGAGCTGGAGGAATGGCTGTCCTCGATCACCCGTGTTGGGTTTGCCTCGGGCGACGAGGGTGGCGCGGAGCTGGCATTGCTGGCGCCGATCCTGGATGCGATGTCGCAGCAGATGGACACGTTGCAGGACATGTTCCAGGCCAACGAAGAGGGCCATTCGGTGGTGTCCGACAAGCTGGGGCGTCTGGTCGACGTGATCGGAGAGATGAACCAGCGGCAGGCCGAGACCGAGGGCGTGACCTCGGCGCTGGATCGGGTGGCGCTGGGTCAGGAGGCGCTGCTGGATCACCTGCGCGAAAAGGCCGATGGCGAAGGGCTGGATGCCGAGAGCCGGATGCGGCTGCGGTCGATGGATGTGCAGCTGCTGCGCATTCTCGAAGAGATTTCGGCCGGACGGCAGGAGAGCCTGTTGGAACTGCGCAAGGATATCGAACTGGTGGTCAAGGCGCTGTCGATTTCGCGGGGATCGCTCAGGGCGCATACCGCCACGCCGGACGGAGACTAAGCCATGGCCCTGTCGCGCCGCACCGGACATCGGTTCCAGGGGTCGGTCTGGCCCGGCTTCGTGGATGCGATGACCGGGCTTTTGATGGTGCTGACATTCGTGCTGACCATCTTCATGGTCGTGCAATTCGTGCTGCGCGAAACGATCTCGGGTCAGGAGGACGAGCTGAGCGCGCTGTCGAACGAGGTGGCGGCGCTGGCCGAGGCATTGGGGCTGGAAGAGCGGCAGACCAGCCGTTTGCAGGCGCGGCTTGGGGCGCTGAACGCCACATTGACCGAAACCGAGGATGATCTGTCACAGGCGCAGGCGCTGATTGGCACGCTGACCGCCGAGCGCGACAGGCAGACGGCGGCGCTGGATCAGGCGCAGACCCGGATCACCGCGTTCGAGGCGCAGGTAGCGGCGTTGCTGGCCGATCAGGAACGGGCGTTGGGTGACATCCGGGCGCTGGAAACGGAGCGGGCAGATCTGCTGTCCGAGCAGGAGGCGCTGAACCTGGCGCTGGCCCGCAGCCGGGAAGAGGTTGACGCCCAGGTCGAGGCGGCCCGGCTGGCGGCCGCAAGACGCGAGGCGCTTGAGGCGCTGATTGCCGATCTTGAGCAATCGGGCGAGGAAAACGCCGAACAGATCGCGGCCTTGCAACAGCAGTTGAGCCAGGAAGAGGCCGACAAGCTGTCCGAGGCTGCGGCTGCGGCGGTGTTGCGCGAACGGCTGCAGAATGCCGATGCCGAACTGACGGCGATGACGCTGGCACTGGAAAAACAGCGGCAGGAGGCAGAGGATACCCTGACCCTGCTGGCTGCTGCCGAGGCCGCAAAAAAGAAACTGGAACTTGAACTGGGCGAGTCGCTGACAGCCGAAGAGGTGCAGGCCCGGCTGAATGCCGCGCTAACTGCGCAAAGCGAAGCCGAAGACACGGCCCGCGTCCAGGGCAATCTGGCCAATGAACGGGCCGCGATGCTGGCGCAGGCGCATCAGGCGCTTGCCGCGGAACAGGCCGCGTCGGCCGAGGCGCAGCGGCAGACCGCGCTGCTGAACCAGCAGGTGTCGGCGTTGCGCAACCAGCTGGGGTCGTTGCAGGCCTTGCTGGACGATTACGAAGACCGCAACGCGGCGGCCGAGGTGCAGTTGCAGACGCTGGGGCAGGACCTGAACGCGGCATTGGCGCGTGCCGCCTCGGAAGAACGCAAACGCCGCCTGCTGGAAGAAGCCGAGCGCAAGCGGCTGGAGGCGCAGAACCAGGGGTTGGTGGCACAGGCTGAAGATCTGGAGCGGTACCGTTCGGAATTCTTTGGCCGGTTGCGCGAGGTTCTGGGCGATCAGGAAGGCGTGCGCATCGAGGGTGACCGATTTGTGTTCTCGTCCGAGGTTTTGTTCGATCCGGCCTCGGCAGACCTGTCGATCGATGGTCAGGTCGAGGTCTCGAAAGTTGCCAATATTCTACGCAGCGTGGCGCAGGATATTCCCGACGAGCTGAACTGGGTGATCCGGGTGGATGGCCACACCGATAACCTGCCGCTGTCGGGCACCGGGCAGTATCGGGACAACTGGGAACTCAGTCAGGCGCGGGCGCTGTCGGTGGTGCGGTTCATGGTTGAGGCGCTGGGACTTCCACCTCAGAGGCTGTCGGCCAACGGGTTCGGAGAGTTCCAGCCCGTGGATACGGCGGACAGCCCGGAAGCACGGGCCAAGAACCGCCGGATCGAGCTGAAACTGACCGAAAAATAATCCGGTCAGGGCATGTCGATCTGGATGCTTTTGCTGCTGATAACCGTTCCGTTACGCCGCAACTCGGCCGTGCCGGTATACTGCCCGGCGGGCCAGCGCGCGGCGGTAAGCTTGCGTCCGGCAGCGCGGAACAACTGCGCCTGATTTTTTTCCAGCGTGGTTTCGTGATCGATGACTTCGCCGTCAGGGCCATGAATTGTCAGGCGAATGACATCCCCGGCCAGTCCGCCGAAGGCATAGCCAAAAAAAACCAGCCCCTTGGCCTTGCCGACCAGCGTATCCTGTGCAGCGGTGCCCGCCTGAATGGCCTCGTATGTCGGAACATGGTCGGAAAACCCGACCGCGATCAACGCGCCGGGCTGATAGGGGATCGGTGTCTGCCAGAGGGTCTTTGCCGGGTCGCCGCATTGCGACGGATCTTTCGGGTCAAACGGGTCCACGACCTGACCATCATGGCGCACGGACAGGTGCAGGTGGGGAAATTCCGTCTGACCGCTGAGCCCGACCTGTCCCAGCACATCGCCCGGCTGAACAGTGTCGCCGCTCTTTACCCGGATCGAGCCGCGTTTCATGTGGCAATACTGGGTTTCCCAGCCGTCTTCGTGCACAATCAGCACGCCGTTGCCGCACTCGCGCCCCGCAACCGCAGCGTCAGTTGCTGCATTAAAGCGGCGGTCTTCCATACCGTCGCGGGTGGCGCGTACCGTGCCCGCCGCAGCGGCCTTGACGTTGACGCCCGCCTGCATCGCTGCCAGCGAAGGTAACGCAAAGTCGGTGCCTTTGTGGCCTTCATAGCTGAGTGTGCCGCACCTGAAATCGCGCGCGCCCGATCCCGGATCCCGGTCGACAAATTGCTGGATATGGCAGGTTTTGCCCAACGTGCAATCAATGGGCAGGTGCAGAACCGGATCACTCGCCGCCGAAGTGGCGGCGAGTGCCAATACGATCAGCGCTGCGCGCATCAATCGGCGGTCAGCAGAGGCGGCTTGTCACCCGAAATCCGGGCCTGACCGGGGCCGACCATCTGAAGATCAAGCGCGCCTTTCTTGACCGACACACGGACCACACCGCCCTTGGCGAGCTTGCCGAACAGCAATTCCTCGGCCAGGGGTTTCTTGATGTGTTCCTGGATCACGCGGCCCAGCGGGCGGGCGCCCATCTTGTCGTCATAGCCCTTGTCGGCGATCCATTCGGCGGCCTGATGTGTCAGTTCGATTGACACGCCGCGATCCAGCAGCTGCGCTTCGAGCTGGAGGACGAACTTCTCGACCACCTGCAGGATGACCTCTTTCGGCAGCGGCGCGAAGGAGATCACCGCATCCAGACGATTGCGGAATTCGGGCGTGAACATCCGTTCGATCGCGGCGGTATCCTCGCCCTCGCGACGGTCGCGGCCAAAACCGATGGCGGATTTGGCCTGTTCGGCGGCGCCCGCGTTCGAGGTCATGATCAGCACCACGTTGCGGAAATTCACCGTGCGCCCGTTGTGATCGGTCAACTCGCCGTGGTCCATCACCTGCAACAGGATGTTGAACACGTCCGGGTGCGCCTTTTCGATTTCGTCCAGCAGCAGCACGCAATGTGGATGCTGGTCGACACCGTCGGTCAGAAGACCGCCCTGATCAAAGCCGACATAGCCCGGAGGCGCGCCGATCAGACGGCTGACCGCGTGTTTCTCCATGTATTCCGACATGTCGAAACGCAACAGTTCCACGCCCAGCGTATCGGCCAGCTGTTTTGCGACCTCGGTCTTGCCGACACCGGTCGGACCCGCGAACAGGTAGTTGCCGATGGGCTTTTCGGGTTCGCGCAAACCGGCGCGGGCCAGTTTGATGGCGCTCGACAGCGCCTCGATCGCCTGATCCTGACCAAACACCACGCGCTTGAGCGAGGCTTCGAGATCCTTGAGAACCTCGGCATCGTCCTTGGTGACGTTCTTGGGCGGGATGCGGGCAATCTTGGCGACCACCGCCTCGATCTCTTTCACGCCGATGGTCTTGCGGCGCTTGCTTTCGGCCACAAGGTGTTGCGCCGCGCCGGCCTCGTCGATCACGTCGATGGCCTTGTCGGGCAGCTTGCGGTCATTGATGTAGCGGGCCGACAACTCCACCGCCGTCTTGATCGCATCGGCGGTGTACTTGATGTCGTGATGCTTTTCGAAATAGGGCTTGAGGCCGCGCAGGATCTTGATGCTGTCCTCGACCGAAGGTTCGTTCACGTCGATCTTCTGGAACCGGCGGGACAGGGCGCGGTCCTTTTCGAAATGCTGGCGGAATTCCTTGTAGGTGGTCGATCCCATGGTGCGCAGCTTGCCACCCTGCAAGGCGGGTTTCAGCAGGTTCGAAGCATCCATCGCCCCGCCCGAAGTTGCGCCGGCGCCGATCACGGTGTGGATCTCGTCGATGAACAGCACCGCGTCGGGATGTTCTTCCAGTTCGGTCACGACCGCCTTGAGCCGTTCCTCGAAATCGCCGCGATAGCGGGTGCCTGCCAACAGCGCGCCCATGTCGAGCGCGTAGATGGTAGTATGCGCCAGAACGTCAGGGGCTTCGCCCTCGACGATCTTATACGCCAGGCCTTCGGCGATGGCGGTCTTGCCGACGCCGGGGTCGCCTACGAGCAGCGGATTGTTCTTGCGGCGGCGGCAGAGCACCTGGATGCAACGTTCCACCTCGTCGGCGCGTCCGATCAGTGGGTCGACTTCGCCGGAGCGGGCCTTGGCGTTGAGGTCTACGCAGTATTTGCCCAGCGCGCTTTCCTTTTGCTCGGCGTCGCTGGTCGAGGATGTTGCCTGTGCTTCGTCTTCGGAATGTTCGGCACCGGTCACGGGGCGATTTTCGCCAAAGGCCGGGTCCTTGGCCACGCCATGAGCAATGAAATTGACCGCGTCATAGCGGGTCATGTCCTGTTCCTGCAGGAAATAGGCGGCATTGCTTTCGCGCTCGGCAAATATCGCCACCAGCACGTTGGCGCCAGTCACTTCGTTGCGGCCCGAGCTTTGCACGTGGATCGCGGCGCGCTGGATCACGCGCTGGAATGCGGCGGTGGGCACCGCTTCGGAGCCGTCGATATCGGTCACGAGGTTCGAGAGGTCTTCGTCGATGAATTCGACCAGTGTTTCGCGCAACTCGTCCAGATTGACGCTGCATGCCTTCATCACCCGGACGGCATCGGGTTCTTCCAGCAGCGCCAGAAGCAGATGTTCCAGCGTTGCAAATTCATGTCGCCTTTCATTCGCCGCCGCGAGGGCCGCGTGAATGGCTTGTTCCAATGTGCTCGAGAATGAAGGCACGTGGGTGCTCCTCTTTACTTGGGTCGAAACCGGGGGGGCGAGTTGCGGCCGAACCCCCTGCTCAACCATGTCCTCATACTATTAGAGTTTGGTTGAACATTGCCCGGCTTCAAGGGTTTTCTTGCTCTTGACAGTCACATTTCCTGTGACCGTGATCGTGAACACCGCATTTTGTGGCTAAAATCTGTCTTTCCTGGCGCGAATTTCAGCAAAGACATCGGCGGGAGCGGCTCCGCTCATGCCAAGATTGGCCTGAATACCGGATTCTGCCGCGCGCAGAAAGGGGTTGGTGGCCTTTTCCAATGCCAGAGTCGAGGGCACGGTGGGCTCTCCGGCGGTGCGGGCGCGGGCGATATCGGCAATACGCTGTTGCAGTGCCGGATTGTCGGGTTCGATGGTTTCGGCGAACCGTCCATTGGCTTGGGTATATTCATGTCCGGAACAGACGATTGTTTCGTCGGGCAGTGCCGCCAGCTTGCTGAGCGAGACCCACATCTGGGGCGCGGTGCCTTCGAACAGGCGGCCACAGCCCAGTGCCATCAGGCTGTCTGCGGTGAAAACCGCATCACTTTGCGGCATGTGAAAGGCGATGTGGCCCACGGTATGACCCGACACGTCGATCACATGCACCGGCTCGCCACCGATGGTGATGGTGTCGCCTTCGGTCACCTGTTGATCCAGCGGCGGCAGGCGGTGCGCATCTGCCGCCGCGCCGATCACCCGGGCGGGATGGCGGTCGAGGATTTCGGCGAGGCCGTCGACATGGTCATAATGGTGGTGGGTCAGCAACACATGGCTGAGCGTCCAACCGCGCGCGGACAGTTCCGCAAGGATGGGCGCGGCCTCGGGCGCGTCGATCAGCGCCGTCTCGCCACTGACCCGGTCATGTGCGAGAAAGGCGTAGTTGTCGCTGAGGCAGGGGATGGTGACGATTTCAAGAGGCATGGCCTTTTGCCCTTTCATTGCTAGACTGCGCCCAGCTAAGCCGATCGAGCAGGTGTCCGCAATGCATCTCGACGTGCAGGATCTGAGGAATTTCTACTACCGCAGCACGCTGGGCCGTGCGGCGCAGGCCGCGATCCGTGGCCGCCTGCTGGACTTGTGGCCCGAGGCGAAGGGGCAGACCGTGGCCGGGTTTGGCTTTGCGGTTCCGCTGTTGCGCCCCTATCTGGCCGATGCGCGGCGGGTGATCGGATTGATGCCGGGGCCGCAGGGGGTGATGCCGTGGCCTGCGGGGATGCCAAACGTGTCGGTGCTGTGCGAAGAAACGCTGTGGCCTGTCGATACCGGGCAGGTGGACAAGCTGGTGGTCATGCATGGGCTGGAGACCACGGAGCGCCCAAACGATCTGCTGGAGGAATGCTGGCGGGTTCTGGGGCCGGGCGGCAAGGCGATGTTCATCGTCCCGAACCGGGCCGGGTTCTGGTCGCGCTCGGACAAGACGCCCTTTGGCTTTGGCCGGCCCTATTCGCTGGGGCAGCTGGAAACGCAGCTCAGGATTCACCAGTTTCTTCCTGAAAGCCATTGCTCGGCGCTGTACCTGCCCCCGTCCTACCGGCGGTTCTGGTTGCGGTCAGCGAGCCTGATCGAAAAGACCGGTCAGCGTCTGCCCACGATCATGGCGGGCGGTGTTCTGATGGTCGAGGTCAGCAAGCGGGTACACCCGCCAAAGGGCAACGTGACCAAGGACGCGGTGCGACGCCCGATCAAGGCTTTGGACGGTTTGCTGAAACCGGCCTGATCGCGGGCGCGGGTTTTGGTCGATTGCGCCGGTTCTTGTGGAAATTACGTCACAGGAATCGCAAAAACCTGCAACTTGGTAACATTTTTCAAGCCAATCTGGGGGGCAAAAGGGTCGCAGTTTTCCTAACGTGTTGAAATCAAACATTTTGTGGATAACTGCGTTACCGCTATACTATATTGCGAGGTTGGGAACGCTCTGCTACATCCCCGGTGATTTTGATGCCCTGCCTTCAAGGCGGGGTTTCTTCACGCCCCCGGGGTAAGTGCCAAAGCGCGAATTCGGGGCCTAAAGTATCGGAAGGGTGGACGTGTCCGAACCAGCTTCGATTTCCGCAGGCATCGCCGAGCGCTATGCCACCGCGATTTTCGAGATCGCGAAAGAGAACAAAGACCTTGCAGGTCTCGAATCCGGCATCAACGATCTGGCCGCAGCACTGGCTGACAGCGCCGATCTGCGCAATCTGATCGCATCTCCGCTGGTATCCCGGGCCGAGCAGGAAGCCGCAATCACCGCGATTGCCGACAAGATGGGGCTGAGTGCCGTATTGCGCAACTCGCTGGGCCTGATGGCGCAGAAGCGCCGCCTGTTCGTTGTGCCGCAACTGGTCAAGGGGCTGCGCGAGATGCTGGCCGACGAGCGCGGCGAGGTTACCGCCGAGGTGGCATCGGCCAAGGCGCTGACCAAGACCCAGATGGACAAGCTTGCCAAGACGCTGAGCGCGAACGTAGGCAAGACCGTGACAATCAATGCGACCGTTGATGAGAAGCTCATCGGCGGTCTTGTCGTTAAAGTGGGCTCGAAAATGATCGACAGTTCGATCCGCTCCAGGCTCAACTCCCTACAGAATGCAATGAAAGAGGTCGGATAAATGGGAATCCAAGCTGCAGAAATTTCTGCAATCCTGAAGGACCAGATCAAGAATTTTGGTCAGGAAGCAGAAGTGGCCGAAATCGGCCGCGTGCTAAGCGTCGGTGACGGGATTGCCCGTGTATACGGTCTGGACAACGTTCAAGCCGGTGAGATGGTCGAATTTCCCGGCGGCATCATGGGTATGGCGCTGAACCTGGAGAGCGACAACGTCGGTGTCGTTATCTTCGGTTCCGACCGTGACATTAAAGAAGGTGACACTGTCAAGCGCACCAACGCCATCGTGGACGTTCCTATCGGTGACGAACTGCTGGGCCGCGTCGTGGACGGTCTGGGCAACCCGCTGGACGGCAAGGGCCCGATCAACGCCACCAAGCGCGGTGTTGCAGACGTCAAGGCCCCCGGCATCATCCCGCGCAAATCGGTGCACGAACCGATGGCAACCGGCCTGAAATCGGTTGACGCGATGATCCCGATCGGTCGCGGCCAGCGTGAGCTGATCATTGGCGACCGCCAGACCGGCAAGACCGCCGTGGCCCTGGACACCATCCTGAACCAGAAGGTCTATAACGACGCGGCTGGCGACGACGAGTCCAAGAAGCTGTACTGCATCTATGTCGCCATCGGTCAAAAGCGTTCGACCGTTGCGCAGCTGGTGAAGAAACTGGAAGAATCCGGCGCCATCGAATACTCGATCGTCGTGGCGGCAACCGCGTCCGACCCGGCGCCGATGCAGTTCCTGGCACCCTATGCCGCAACCGCGATGGCCGAATTCTTCCGTGACAATGGCCGTCACGCGCTGATCATCTATGATGACCTGTCGAAACAGGCCGTTGCCTATCGCCAGATGTCGCTGTTGCTGCGCCGTCCGCCGGGACGTGAAGCCTATCCGGGCGACGTTTTCTACCTGCACTCCCGTCTGCTGGAGCGTTCGGCGAAGCTGAACGAGGACTTCGGCTCCGGTTCGCTGACCGCTCTGCCCGTCATCGAAACCCAGGGCGGCGACGTGTCGGCGTTTATTCCGACCAACGTGATCTCGATCACCGACGGTCAGATCTTCCTGGAAACCGAACTGTTCTATCAGGGCATCCGCCCCGCAGTGAACACCGGTCTGTCGGTTTCGCGTGTGGGTTCCTCGGCCCAGACCAACGCGATGAAGTCGGTCGCAGGCCCGGTTAAACTGGAACTGGCTCAGTACCGTGAAATGGCGGCCTTTGCGCAGTTCGGTTCCGACCTCGACGCCGCAACCCAGCAGCTGCTGAACCGTGGTGCGCGTCTGACTGAGCTGATGAAACAGCCGCAGTACTCGCCGCTGACCAACGCGGAAATCGTCTGCGTCATCTTCGCCGGCACCAACGGCTATCTCGACAAGATCAAGGTGACCGACGTGGGCCGTTACGAGGCCGGTCTGCTGGCGCACCTGCGCGGCAAGCATGCCGACTTGCTGAAGTGGATCACCGACGAAGATCCCAAGGTCAAGGGCGATGCTGCCGACAAGATCAAGGCTGCGCTGGACGAATACGCCGCAACCTTCGCTTAAGGAGATGCGGCAATGCCAAGTCTGAAGGACCTTAAAAACAGGATCGAGTCGGTCAAATCGACCCGCAAGATCACCAAGGCCATGCAGATGGTCGCGGCTGCAAAACTGCGCCGCGCCCAGGACGCTGCCGAAAGCGCCCGCCCATATGCCGAACAGTTCAATGCTGTGATGGCGGGGCTGGCGGCTTCGGTCGGGGGCAGCGACAGCGCCCCCAAGCTGCTCCGTGGTACGGGCAGCGACGATGTCCATCTGCTGGTTGTCATGACAGCCGAACGCGGTCTCTGCGGCGGCTTCAACTCGAACATCGCAAAGCTCGCGCGCGCCAAGGCGGACGAGCTGCGGCTCAAGGGCAAGACGGTCAAGATCCTGACCGTTGGCAAAAAAGGCCGTGACGCGCTGAAGCGCGATTACAGCGATCTGTTCGTTGGACATATCGACCTGAGCGAGGTCAAGCGTATCGGCTATGCCAATGCGCAGGACGTCGCAAAGAACATCCTGAACCGTTTCGATGCGGACGAGTTCGACGTTGCCACGATCTTCTATGCGAAGTTCCAGAACGTCGTGACCCAGATCCCGACCGCGCACCAGATCATCCCGGCTTCGTTCGAAGAGACCGGGAGCGATGACAGTGGCGCGGTCTTCGATTACGAGCCCAGCGAAGAGGCCATTCTGGCCGACCTGCTACCCAAGGGGGTCGCAACCGCGATCTTCTCGGCTCTGCTCGAAAACGGAGCCTCGGAACAGGGTGCTCGGATGTCCGCAATGGACAACGCGACACGCAACGCGGGTGAGATGATCGACAAGCTGACGATCCAGTTCAACCGTTCGCGTCAGGCCGTCATCACCAACGAGCTGATTGAAATCATTTCCGGCGCCGAAGCGCTGTAGAGACATACCGGAGACGAAACATGGCGAATGCAAAAGGCAAAGTCACTCAGATCATCGGGGCCGTCGTTGACGTCCAGTTCGATGACGCGCTGCCTGAAATTCTGAACGCGCTGGAAACCGAAAACAACGGCAAGCGCCTGGTGCTCGAAGTGTCGCAGCACCTTGGCGAAAACACTGTCCGCACCATCGCGATGGACGCGACCGAAGGTCTGGTTCGCGGCGCCCCGGTGACCGACACCGGCGCACCGATCTCGGTGCCGGTGGGCAATGCCACCCTGGGCCGCATCCTGAACGTTGTCGGTGAACCGATCGACGAAAAAGGCCCGGTCGAAACCACCGAAACCCGCGCCATCCACCAGAATGCCCCCGAATTCGACGAGCAGTCGACCGAGTCGGAAGTTCTGGTCACGGGCATCAAGGTGGTCGACCTGCTGGCCCCCTACGCCAAAGGCGGCAAGATCGGCCTGTTCGGCGGCGCCGGTGTGGGCAAGACCGTTCTGATCATGGAACTGATCAACAACATCGCAAAAGTGCACTCGGGCTTCTCGGTGTTCGCGGGTGTTGGCGAACGGACCCGTGAAGGCAACGACCTGTATCACGAGATGATCGAATCGAACGTGATCAAGCCGGACAACCTGGCGGAAAGCCAGGTGGCTCTGGTTTACGGCCAGATGAACGAGCCTCCGGGAGCGCGTGCGCGTGTGGCCCTGACCGGTCTGACCCTGGCCGAGCAGTTCCGCGACCAGTCGGGCACTGACGTTCTGTTCTTCGTCGACAACATCTTCCGCTTCACACAGGCGGGTTCCGAGGTGTCGGCTCTGCTGGGTCGTATCCCGTCCGCTGTGGGCTACCAGCCGACGCTGGCCACCGACATGGGCGCGCTTCAGGAACGCATCACCTCGACAAAGGCCGGATCGATCACTTCGGTGCAGGCGATCTACGTGCCTGCGGACGACTTGACCGACCCCGCGCCGGCAACCTCGTTTGCGCACCTCGACGCGACCACCGTTCTCAACCGTGCGATCTCGGAAAAGGGTATCTACCCGGCCGTGGACCCGCTCGACTCGACCTCGCGCCTGCTGGACCCGGCCATCGTCGGTGAAGAGCATTACAAGGTTGCGACCGACGTTCAGCAGATCCTCCAGCGCTACAAGTCGCTGCAGGACATCATCGCCATCCTCGGCATGGACGAACTGTCGGAAGAGGACAAGCTGGCCGTGGCCCGCGCCCGTAAGATCGAGCGCTTCCTGTCGCAACCCTTCGACGTGGCACAGGTCTTTACCGGCTCGCCCGGCGTTCAGGTTCCGCTGGATGTCACCATCGACTCGTTCAAGCGCGTTGTGGCCGGTGAGTTCGACCACCTGCCCGAGGCGGCCTTCCTGATGGTCGGCGGCATCGATGAAGTGATCGCCAAAGCCGAGCGTATGGCCGCAGCGGCTGCCTAAGGAGTATCCCTGATGGCAAACACGATGCAATTCGACCTCGTCAGCCCGGAGCGGAGCCTTGCTTCGCTCCAGGCCAGCGCGGTCCAGATTCCCGGCGCGGACGGGGACATGACGGCGATGCCCGATCACGCCCCCACCATCACCACGCTGCGCCCCGGTCTGCTGAAGGTTGAGGCGCCCGAAGGGGCCAGTGAATACCTGGTCACCGGCGGGTTTGCCCAGATCAACAGCGACGGTTTGTCGGTGCTGGCCGAAAAGGCCATTCCGGTGACCGAAGTGACCCGCGCGCATCTGGACGAGCTGATCGCCGAGGCCCGCGCCTCGCACGAGGCGGCAAAGGAACAGGGCGACCACACCATCGTCGACGATGCAGCCAAGCTGCTGGCCGACATGGAGGCGCTGGGAACTCATATGAGCCTGTAAGTCAAGAATCTTCACGATTTTCGGCACGGCCCCGTCACAACGGGGCCGTATTCATTTTGCATGACTTGTTCAGGGCGTTGCCCTACGGTGCAGGTGAGTCAACGGTTGTGATAGTTTGATGATGAATTTTTGTTCGCACCCCGTCGGTATTGACCAAGGCGAAGCGGTGCTGTTCTCGGAATTTGAGAATGGCGGCGCGATGTGGACCGGAACCGGTCCACGTGAACGCAGGCGGACGGTCCGGTTCAGGACAGCTTTCCGCTCCGCTCCAGCCGTTCAGATGAATGTGTCCTTGTGGGATGTCGACAATTCCTCGGCCCTGCGCGCCGAGCTGACGCCCGAGAACGTCAGCAATGAAGGGTTCGAGGCGGTGTTCCGGACATGGTCCGACACGCGCATTGCGCGTATCCGTGTCTCCTGGATGGCAATAGGCGAAGTTCGCAACGAGGATGACTGGGACATTTCCTAGCGGCGCTGCCCCTCTTGCCCTGCGGGCAATTCACCCCGGGGTATTTCAAACCAGAAAGAACCAGAGCCTCGTATATGCTTCTTTCTGGTTTGAAGTAGCCCAGTGAGTTTGAGGGAAAGCGTCCCTCAAAACAAAATCAAATCGAGCGCGCCGGAGGCGCACGATTGAGCTACGCGGCGCGATAAAGCGACTCGTAGATCGGGATCAGGGTTTTGTCTTCGAAGAGCGAGGAAACGCTGGTGCCGTTCCAGATGTTCAGGATGGCCTGGGTCAGCAATGGCGCGGTCGGAACGACGCGGATGTTGGGCGCGCTGAGGATCGCATCGGTGGGCTGAATCGAGTCGGTGATAACCAGCGATTTCATCACCGAATTCGTCACCCGTTCAACGGCGGGGCCGCTCATGACGCCGTGAGTGATATAGGAGTGAACCTCCTTGGCGCCGTTGTCGAGCAGCACCTGGGCGGCCTTGCAAAGCGTTCCGGCGGTATCACAGATGTCGTCCACGATCAGGCAGATCTTGTCCTTGACGTCGCCGATCACGGTCATCTCGGCTATCTCGCCCGGTTTTTCGCGGCGCTTGTCGACGATCGAAAGCGGTGCATTGATGCGTTTGGCCAGTTCGCGCGCGCGGGCAACGCCGCCCACATCCGGAGAAACCACCATCAGATCGGACATGTGGTCCTTGAACTGGTGCTTGACGTCGAGCGCGAAGATCGGCGAGGCATAGAGGTTGTCGACGGGGATATCGAAGAACCCCTGGATCTGGGCCGCGTGCAGGTCCATGGTCAGTACGCGCTCGATCCCGGCGCCGGTGATCATGTTGGCGACCAGCTTGGACGAGATCGGGGTGCGCGCCTTGGTGCGACGGTCCTGGCGGGCATAGCCGAAATAGGGGATCACGGCGGTGATCCGCGCTGCCGACGACCGGCGCAGCGCATCGGCGATGATCAGCAGTTCCATCAGGTTGTCATTGGCCGGGTTCGAGGTCGGCTGGATGATGAACATATCCTCGCCGCGGACGTTTTCGAACACTTCGACGAAGATCTCACCGTCGTTGAACCGCTCCACCCGTGCGTCGACCAGTTCCTGATCGACGCCGCGATACAGGCTCATCCGGCGGGCGATGGCATTGGCAAGTGGAAGGTTGGCGTTCCCAGAGATGAGCTTGGGTTCGTTGAGTGTCGGCATTGTTCTGTGATTCCCGGGGCAGCGGCAGGTTATGTGACAGATTCGTGATGTTGACACCGCTTAACATGGGCTTACCGTCCCGCAAAGGTTCAGCAGCGGAGAAAGTGAACATGGCCGATATCGACTACTTTTTTGCGACACTGTCGCCCTACAGCTATCTGGCGGGGCAGCGGTTGGAGGAGGTCGCGGCCAGGCACGGCGCGACAATCGCCTACAAGCCGGTCGACATCATTGCGCTTTTTGGCCGAACCGGGGGAACGCCGCCCAAAGACCGGCATAAATCGCGGATCGAGTACCGGGCGCAGGAACTGGTGCGGCAGGCACGGAAGCTGGGGATGGAGTTCAACCTGCAGCCCGCACATTGGCCGACCAATGCGGCACCGTCTTCCTACGCGATTATCGCGGCGGCCAAGGATGGGGCGGGCGACATTGGAAAACTGTGCCATTCCATCTTGCGGGCCTGCTGGGCCGGGCAGAAGGATATCGCTCAGGACGAGGTGATCCGCGAGTGCCTGGAACAGGCCGGGTTCGATCCGGGGCTGGCGGATAGCGGATTGCTGGTCGGGGCCGAGACCTATGCCGCCAATCTGGAAGAGGCGGTCGATCGCGGGGTGTTCGGCGCGCCGTTCTATATCACGTCCGACGGGCAGCGGTTCTGGGGTCAGGACCGGCTGGACGATCTTGACGCCCACCTGGCGGAGATGAAGGCGTGAGGGATCACGCCGCGTTGCAGCAGCCTTTCCATGTGCGCGTGCTGGGGCACGGTGCGCGCCGGGTGCTGGCGCTGCACTGCACCATCGCCCATTCCGGCGCGTGGCGGGGGCTGGCAGAGTGCCTGGGAGGGCAGGCAACTTTTACCGCGCCCGACATGCTGTCGCATGGTCGCAGCCCGGATTGGGACAAGGTGGGTGATTTCCAGGACCGGATCGTCGAGATCGCCGAAACCCAACTGAGCGAACCGATGGATCTGATTGGTCATTCCTTCGGGGCGACGGTGGCGTTGCGCCTGGCGGTCGAACGCCCGGATCTGGTGCGCAGCGTGGTTTTGATCGAGCCGGTGTTCTTTGCGGTCGCCGTCAGGGATGCGCCGGGGTTGATCGAACAGCATGCCGAGGATGCCGGACCCTATCTGGAGGCACTGGCGGCAGGGGACGAGGCGCTGGCGGCACGGTTGTTCAACCGGATGTGGAGCACCGAGGACAGCCCGCGCTGGCCACAATTGCCGGACAATACGCGGGCGGCGATGATCCGAGGCATTCACGTGGTGCCGACGGTGGATGACACGTTGTTCAACGATCGCGCGGGGTTGCTGAAACCGGGCGTTCTGGACCGGGCGTCGATGCCGGTCCTGTTGTTGCGCGGGTCACTGACCCACCCGGTAATCGCCGCGATCAACGAAGGATTGGCGCGCCGTCTTCCCGACGCGGTCAGCGACGTGATCGACGGAGCAGGGCACATGGCGCCGATCTCGCACCCCCGCGAGACGGCGGATCGGATCGCTGGGTTCTGGGCGCGTGTCTGATCAGGTGAGCAGCGTCAGGAACTGGTCGATCTGCGCGGTGCCGATCGACCAGTCGCAGACCAGGCGGCAGGCCAGGGCCTCGGTATCGTCGTCGCCTTCAAGCTCCGCCCCCCACAGGTGATAGACCGCACCCGCGTCGTGCAGGCGCTTGTGGGTGCTGCGGGGGAAGCTGGCGAAGATGATGTTGGCCTGTGGTTCATGCAGGAAGGCGGCCCCCGCCTTGCGCAGGCCATCGGACAGCCGGGCGCAGTTGGCATTGGCCTGACGCGCTGATTTCAGCCACAGGTCATCCTTGAGATAGGCCGCCATCTGGGCCGACAGATAGCGGTGCTTGGAAAACAGGTGCGCCCCGCGTTTGCGGCGCAGTTCGAATTCCCAGGCCTTGCTTTCGTCAAAGAAGATGACCGCCTCGACCCCCATGCAGCCGTTCTTGGTGCCGCCAAAGCTGACAGCGTCGACGCCGGCCCTCCATGTCATCTCGGCGGGCGAACAGTTCAGCGCCACCAGCGCATTGGCAAAACGGGCGCCGTCCAAGTGCACCGGCAACCCATAGCCCTTGGCCACGGCGCAGAGCGCCTGCAATTCGCCCAGCGAATAGACCGAGCCGCGCTCGGTCACCTGGGTGATCGACACCGGCCCGCGCTGTGGTCCATGCACGCCACGGGTTTCTTCGCCCGCAATCGCTCCGCGCAGCGCCTCGGGGGTCATCTTGTCACCACCGGGAACCAGGGTCAGCTTGGCGCCGCTGTAGAATTCGGGTGCGTTGCACTCGTCTTCGTGGATATGGGCGACGGGCGAGCAGAACACAGTTTCCCACGGGTTTGACAGTGTGGCCAGGGCCAGCGAGTTGGCCGCCGTGCCGGTTGCCACCAGATAGACCGCCGCGCCGGGGGCCTCGAATATGCCGCGGATGTTATCGCGCACCTCGTTCATCAGGGCGTCGGCGCCATAGGCCATGGCATAGCCCTGATTGGCCTCGGTCAGCGCTTGCAGAACCTCGGGGTGAGCGGGGCCGGAATTGTCAGAGGCAAAAAACATCAGATCGGTTCCTCGATTATGTGGTCTTCCCACTCTTCTTCGGGGGTTTCGAATTCCGAAACGGTCTTGTGACGTACCGAAATACCCGCCGCATGCACGCTTTCGGGTGTGCCAGAGATCAGCGGGTGCCAGTCGTAAAGCGGCTTGCCCTCCCATAACAGGCGATAGGCGCATGTTTGCGGCAACCAATAGGCGTGGGTGTCGATATTGTCGGGGCGCATCACGATGCATTCCGGTACAAACTGGTGGCGGATGTCGTATTGGGTGCAGCGGCAGGTTTCGTCATCCAGCAGACGGCAGGCGACACAGGTCAGGGCCACCTCGCCGCTGTCCTCGTCTTCCAGCTTGTTCAGGCAGCATTTGCCGCACCCGTCGCACAGTGCTTCCCATTCCTGCGGGTTCATCTTGCGCAGCGGCTTGCGCTCCCAGAAACGCGGGGCAAGCCCGGTGCGGTCGATGGGGTCCTTGCTCATACCGCCACCAGAATCTCGCGTGCCTTCGCACAGTCGGCACCCATTTGTGCGACCAGCGCGTCGAGCCCGTCAAATGTCATCTCGGGGCGCAGATACTCGACCAACCCGACCGAGAGTGTCGCGCCGTAAAGATCGCCCGAGAAATCGAACAGGAAGGTTTCGATATTGGGTTGCTCGCCCCGGAACATCGGTCGGGTGCCGACCGAGGCGGCGCCGTGATAGCTGCCCTGATGCGGTCCGTCCAGGACATCGACCAGCACCGCGTAGACACCGAATTTCGGCTGGTGCAGCCCCTCGATCGACATGTTGGCAGTGGGAAAGCCCAATTCGCGTCCGCGCTGTTCGCCGCCAATGACTTCGCCCTCGATCCGGTGCCAGTGGCCCAGCATCGTGGCTGCATCGCGCGGCCGGCCTTCGGTCAGCGCAGTACGGATCGCAGTGGATGAAACGACGTTGTCGGACCGTTCCATCAGGGGGGCGATCGTTACGCCAAACCCCATTTCGCGGCCAAACCGCGCCATGTCTTCGGCGTTACCGCTGCGGCCCTTGCCAAAACAGAAATCCGCCCCGACAACGACATGCGCCAAACCCAGACCGTCGCAGATGACGCCTCTTGCAAAACCTTCTGGTGTCAGCCCGGCAAGCGCGGCGTTGAAGGGCAGTTCATAAAGCTTTTTGACCCCCAGTTTTTCCAGCCGGTGCGCGCGGGTGTTGCCGCGCATCAGCCGGAAAGGCGGGCTGTCGGGGGCAAAGAACTCGCGCGGGTGCGGCTCGAAGGTCAGTACGCCCAAGGGGGCGTCGGGGGCGGCATCGCGGGCCAGTTCGATCACCGACCGGTGGCCGATATGGACGCCGTCGAAATTGCCAATCGCGACGCTGGCGCCGCGATCCTGATCTTCGACGAACTGGTAATCCCGAATGATCCGCATGGGCGCCTGCGTAGCTTGACAACGGACCTTGTTCAAGCACCAGTTCACGAATTGCCGGGGTCACAAGTGTGCCCAAGGCCGGCGGGCTGATTTGACATCCACGCTGTCTGTCGCTGTGCGACAGGTTTGCATTGCCCAATCTATTTCTTGATCCGCCAAAAAGACGAAGTGTAAAGTGGAACTCCGGTTGATGTAACCGCCCGTCGGAAAAAGGTATTCGGTTCCGGTCCCTTGAGATCGCGGGCATACCCTGAGGTCGTGCCTCATGTACAGAATGCGCCTATTCGCCATTCGCCACGCTCGGTTTTTCGAGTGGGTCTACAAGCGCGTCGAGCAAGGGATGGTGGCGCTTGATCCGGTCTTTGCCAAGATCGGCTATAACCGCGTCGAACGCCCGATTGCACTGGTCGAAAAAGGCGTCAAGACCCTGCTGTTCGATTGCAAGATGTGTGGGCAATGCGTGTTGTCCTCGACCGGTATGTCGTGCCCGATGAACTGCCCCAAGCAATTGCGCAACGGTCCTTGCGGCGGGGTGAGGCCGGGCGCGTTCTGCGAGGTGAAGCCCGATATGAAATGCGTCTGGGCGCTGGCCTGGGACGGGTCGAGCCGGATGCGAGAAGGCCCGGAAAAGATCAAGCAGGTGCTGCCGCCGGTCGAACACACGCTGAAGGGGTCGTCGTCGTGGTTGCGGGTCAGCCGCGAGATTGCCTCCAAACGGCGCGAGGCGCGCGATGCCGCGCGCCAGACGCTGGCGCAGGCCTTTCCCGAGGCGCGCAAGAACGAGCCGTCCTCGGCGCCGCTGGCCGAGGAACCACCACGCGCCACGACGCATCAGGGAGGCAGAACATGAGCGCACCATCCACCAAGGATGTGGAGCCTTCGGGCTATGTTCCCGTGCCCGAGGGATATGTCTCGCACAGCCGGTTGGAACGGGTTTTGCGATCTGGCCGCTTCGCGGTGACGGCAGAGCTGAACCCGCCTGACAGCGCCGATCCCGAAGATGTGTTTCAGGCCGCCCAACCGCTGGGTGAGGTGGCGGATGCGATCAACGCAACCGATGCGTCGGGCGCGAACTGCCATATGTCTTCGATCGGGATATGCGCGTTGCTGACGCGCGCGGGCTATTCGCCGGTCTATCAGATCTCCTGCCGCGACCGGAACCGCATCGCCATTCAGGGCGACGTTCTGGGCGCGGCGGCGCTGGGTGTCAGCAACGTGCTGTGCCTGACCGGGGATGGCGTCGGTACCGGCGATCAGCCGGGGGCGAAACCGGTGTTCGATTTCGACTCGTTGACGCTGTTGCGCACGATCCGGACCATGCGGGATCAGGGCAAGTTCCTGTCCGGCCGCAAGATCACGCGGCCGCCGCAGTTGTTTCTGGGGGCTGCTGAAAACCCCTGCATTCCGCCCTATGACTGGCGCCCGAACCGGCTGGCCAAAAAGGTCGAGGCGGGGGCCGAGTATATTCAGACCAACTATATCTACGACATCCCGCTGTTCGAGAAATTCATGTCGCGGGTGCGCGACGAAGGGCTGGACAAAAAAGTCTACATCATCGCCGGGGTGGGGCCGATGGCCTCGGCCAAGGCGGCGCGCTGGATGCGGTCGAACGTGCCGGGCATCCACATTCCCGACGACATCATCGACCGGATGGAAAAGGCCGACAAACCGGCGGAAGAAGGCAAGAAAATCTGTGTCGAACTGATTCAGCAGATCAAGGAAATCGCAGGCGTGTCGGGCGTTCACGTGATGGCCTATCGCCGTGAGCACCTTGTTTCCGAGATCATCCTTGAATCAGGGGTTCTGAAAGGGCGCTCGAAGCCGCGCAAAAAATAGCAATCCGGTTTGCGCCCGGATCATTCGCTGATCTATTTCGGCAGCCCCGCCTGCAGCAATCGGTCTATCAGCGTCTTCGCGATGCTGCGGTTCTGGTAGCATTCGTTGAAGCGAACGAATTCGACAGTCAGATCTGCATCACGGCCCAACGCGTCGGCCACGTTTGCAACGGCTTGCCGGGTGTCGCCCAACGCGACCCGCGAGGCGGCCTTGTACAACAAGCTTCGTCGCGTCTGAAAGGGCAGGTCGCGCGCGGCACTCAGAACGTCGTCGTATCTTTGCAGATGATAAAGGGCCGCGATCCTTTCCTCGGTGATCCACGCAGGCAGGAACGGATCGAGTGCTCCGGCGCGGTCCAGCAGCGACAAGGCGGTTTCCGGTTCACCTGCGAAGTTATGAAACGCCGCGCACCGGCCAATGATATACGCGTCATTTGGAGCAAGCTCGATCGCCTTGCGGTGATAGGTGCGCGAGGCATCGAATTTGTATTCCAGCATCAGGATCGAACCCATGATGCGGTTGGCCTCGGGGTCGTTTGGGTCAAGTTGCAAGGCCCGTTCGGTGCGCCGCCTCCCGTCGCCCCAGTCGTAATCGGGCAATCCGGATGCCGAACACACCCACATGGCCTGAGCCTTGGCAAAGTTCGGATCGGTCTCGATCGCCTTTTCAAACCAGTGCAAGGCCTTGTGAACGTTCTGATCGGTGACGCCCCCTCTGCGGTGATAGTCCAGCCCGCGCAGGTAATATTCGTAGGCCGTCAAAGAACTCGCCGGGCGTTGGCGGGCGGTTTGGGTGTCGGCTTCCAGAACGCGCCCTGTCACTGTTGCGGTTACACGGGCGGTGATCTCTTCCATCATGTCGACGAATTCATCGAACGGGCGTTGGATGCGGTCGGTCCAAAGAACCTGTCCGTTCTCAGTTTCGACAAGATTGAGGTTCAGCCGCAGTTTCGAGCCCAAAGACCGGATGGAGCCGGTCAAAATGAAGCGGACCCCCAACAGATTGCCCGCCGCGACAGGATCGCGATTGGACAGACCCATCGAGGCGGTGGCCGATACCACGAACAACTGTTTCATCCGACCAAGGTCCAGGATCAGATCCTCGGTCAGCCCGTCGGCAAGCGTATTTTGGTCGGTATCGGCGGAACTTGCCGAGAGCAGGGGCAGAACCGCAATCGAATGTGGGCGTTTGGCGTGCACATCCAACTTGAACTGCTCGCTGGCCCGACCCCGGAAACGCACGATTTCTTCCCGGACGCGAAACACGTGAATCGGTTCTGAAATACCCTTGAACCGACGCTCGCCGATATCGTCGAAGACACAGGGCGAGTTGCGGCGAACCTGATCGAACAGGCTCTGGCTGGTGTCAATTGCGCCCGGATCGGCCGCCGATTGAATGCGCGCCGCGATATTGACGCCATCGCCGCGCAGGTCTCCGTCCACGTCCACCACATCCGCCAGATGCAGGCCAAACCGCATGTCCGACACGGTCGATTTTTGTGCCGCGTTAATCGCTCCGCGCGCAGCCATCGCGGCCCGCAACGCGTTCACCGGGCTCTGGAATTCGGCCAGGACCGCATCGCCGGCCTGGTTGAAAACCCGCCCGTCATGCTTGTTTACGGTCTCGGAAACCACCGCAAGCCGATCCGAAAAACTGCGAATAGCCCGCTCTTCGTCCTGCTCCATCTGGCGGGTGGAGCCAACGATGTCGCCGACCAGTATCGTGGCTAGCCTACGCTGCATCTCTCCTCCCGCCGGCATTGACGACGGGAAAAGTGTAACTTACTTGCAGGTTTTGGCCAAGTTCCGGGATCAGTCGAATTTGCGCGAGGGGGCCAGAACCATGGCCTCGCCAACCAGCACCTTCTTGCCGTCAACGGCACAGTGACAGTCCAGCTTGACCCGGCGCTTTGAGATATCGATATCGACTACCTTGACCTCGGCATAGACCATGTCGCCGGGGCGGACGGGGGCCAGGAATTTCAGGGTCTGGCCCATGTAAACGGTGCCGTGGCCGGGCAACTGCTCGCCGATCACCGCCGAGATCAGTCCGGCGGTCAGCATGCCATGCGCAATACGGCCTTCAAAGATCGTGTCCCGGGCATAGTCGTCGTCCAGATGCACCGGATTGCGGTCGGTCGAAACCTGGGCGAACATCTCGATATCCTCGTCCGTCACCACTTTGCGCAGGTGACGGGTCATGCCCATTTCGATGTCCTCGATGCAGATGGTTCCGCGCGGAAGATTGTCCAACATGTCGCCCTCTCAATGCCATGGTCGGGCAACAAAACGTTACTTCCGACCGGTGATGAGCAACTTTATTACTTCGCAGTCGCAGAAAATCAACCCCTAATTCCGCTAGCGCAAACGTCCGATTGAATAGGTCGGTTCCATTTTTTCCCTTTTTATATAGTCCATTAGAGATTCATGATGAGGGTGGACCGATGTTTTTGTCTCGGATGCAGCCAGACCGCCCGTGATGAACAGGGAATCGATGCCTTCACCCATTGCGCCGGCGATGTCGGTGGCGGGGCCGTCACCGATAGCAAGAATGTCGGAATCGGGGATATCGGTACCCAGCGCCGCCAGCCTGCGGCGGGCCAGATCATAGATTGGCGGGTGAGGTTTTCCGAAATAGAGGCTCTCGCCGCCCATCTCGGTGTAAAGCCGCGCCAAAGCGCCCGCGCACCATTCGCGCACCTCGCCCCGGTCGACGACGATATCGGGGTTGGCGCAGAGCAACTTGAGCCCCTTCTGCTTGGCAAAAAGGAAATCGGGGCGGTTCACGTCCGGATCTGCCATGGGATCGAACGGGCCGCAGCAGACGATGCCTTCGGCCTCGTCCAGCGGGACCCGGTCGATGTGAATGGGATGGTCCAACAGCTTCAGCGGCTCAAAAAACCCCTCGTCGCGCTGCCATTCCCCCATGAAATAGACCTTGTGACCGACCGCCCCCAGAAACATTGCCGACCGCGCCGAGTCGCCGCTGGTGGCGATGGTGTCATAGCAATCGTCCGGCACGTTGAAATGCCCCAACTGCACCGCGACACCGGCCCGGGGTTTTGGCGAGTTGGTCACCAGAACCACCTTGCCGCCCGCCGCGCGGAAATCCTTCAGCGCCGTGACTGCTTCGGGAAAGGCAGTGATGCCATTGTGAACACAACCCCACAGATCGACGAACAGAGCCTTGTACCGGTCGGAAATTTCGGAAAGCGAATGAATGATCTGTGTCATGGGGCCTTGATGTCCTGTGCGTTTATGGCGGTTATGCCCCAACTGACGGGCATTGACCATGCTGCTTGTCTGGGCGTCGGGAACGTTGTCGGAATTGCCCAACATCCGCCCTGGTCCGGTCGAACGGCGGTCCGGGATCGGGTTGAGGGTATTACGCCGGAAAAAAAGACGCCGAGCGGCGTCTTTTACGGGTTTGGCATGGTCCGGGCAATGCTTGGTCAAGCTGTCGAATTGACCGGATTTCCGTAGCCTCTATTGGACACGAACAGCGGTTCCGGTTCCAACTCGGGTGCCCCAGCTGAAGGGTGTGACCTTCACACCGGTAATCTTGGTATCGACAACGGTATCCGCACCAATCTTTGCCGCTTCCTCGCGCAGCTTCTGTTCCACATGCTCAACGGTCGGCTCCGGATGGAAGGCCGTTGTCTTGTTGACCGAAACTTTTAGATCCGAGATCTTTGTCTGTGTGGCCGGGTCAAAAGCGGCGCTGGTCAGATGGACTTCGCCCGGGGTGATCGCGGCGACGGCGGCCTCAGGCGGATTGTTGTCGATATTGCTTGTTTCCCAAGTTGCACATGCGGCCAGCGGCACCATCAGAAAGCCGGTGAGAATGATATTCTTTAGCACGAATTACGCCTTTCAATTTCCAATTATGCGTGTGCGGACCGTTTTGCACACATGCCATCTTTTTGCAATGATCTGAACAAGTTGAGCTGACAAATCCTGGCTTCTCCGGCGACAATAACTAACGCGCCGGAATTGCAGTCTATCGATAAAACAACCGAGAATGTTCGCAAAAGGCGAAGAAGAAAGGCGCCCGGTCGGGCGCCTTTCGCGCAGCGATGCGATGGGATCAGACCTTGAGATTCGGAATGATCTGCTTTTTGCGGCTCATGATGCCGGGCAGAACAACGGCGTCGCCATCGACAGTGGCGCCAAAGCTTTTCTCGGCCACGCCCTTGACCAGATCGTTGGGCACCAGCAGCGTCGCCTCTTCGTTCAGGATGTCCACCACGAACAGCAGCACCTGATCGACGCCATCTTCCTTGGCGACCTCGACCATCGAGTCGGTCAGGCTGGCCTTGCGGTCCAGCACCACGCCCGGCGCGGTGGTTTCCAGAACCGAGACGCGGAACTTGGTTCCGTCAACCTCGTATTCTTTGCTGTCCATGCGGATCAGTTCGGCATCCGAGAACGACGATACGTCCGACTTGGCCGCGAACATTTCAGCGGCATAGGCCGGGATGTCGAGTCCCAGATCGACGGCCAGTTTCTCGGCCACTGCCCTGTCGTGGTCGGTGGTGGTGGGCGAGCGGAACTCCAGCGTGTCGGACAGGATGCAGGTCAGCGCCGCACCCTTGATCGCCTCGGGCATCTTGTCGGCATCGTCGCCCATCAGGTCGATCATGATGGTGGCGGTGCAGGCCAGCGGGCGCACGGTGATGTCGATCGGACCCTTGGTTTCCAGACCGCCGACCAGCTTGTGGTGATCGACGATGGCGCGGATGTCGGCACCGTTGATGTTGGCGGGCAACTCGGCGGGGTTGTTGGTGTCAACGATCACGACTGGCGCGCCATCTTCGACATCGGCGATGATGGCCGGTTTGTCGAGGTTCCAGCGCTGCAGCATGAACGCGGCCTCGGTGTTGGGCTCGCCCAGCAGAACCGGGGTTGCGGCGACGCCCTTGACCTCGTTCAGGTACCAGGCCCAGACGATGGGCGAACCGGTCGAGTCGGTGTCGGGGGATTTGTGGCCAAATACTTGGGTGGTCATGTCAGCGTCCTGCGAATTGGAAATTTGCGCGCCTTATAGGGCGGTCACATCGGCTTGTCACCCGGCAGAACGCGGCATGCGACGGTTGGTCTGATCCGGCGCTCAGATGTCAGAATTCGGCGCGCTGCAGATCATAGCCGGCCTGTTCGAGCTGGTGAAGCAACCCCTCTTCTCCGGCGAGGTGGCCGGCACCTACGGCGATGACTGCGGTCTGGCCCTGAATGCCCAGGATATGGGTCAGCCAGTTCCGGTTGCGCTGCACGACAAGCTGGTCCTCGAAGGTTGCCCATTCCTTGTCGAATTCGTCCTGTGCAATCTCGGACGTCTCTTGCCCCAGCAGGCGCGCGACCAGCAGAATCTCGGCGTGCCGTTCCTCCATATACGCATTGGCCATCGTGACCATGTGGTCGTCCCCGGCCTCGAACGCGTCGGCCATCCGGACGATGGATTGCGCCTGTTCCTCGATCGGGTGGCTTTCGAAAATCGCGATCAGGTCGCTGACCTGTTCCAGCGAGTGCTGCGGGATGTCATGCGCCTCGGCCAGTTCGGTCAGCCGCTGATCCATGCCCCGGTCGGCGCCGGGGGTTTTGACGATGCAGGGCGGGATACCCAGCATCATGCTCAGAAACCACGGCTTCATCTTGGCCGCCATCCAGCTTGCAATGCCGCGTTCCGCCAGACGGTTGGATAGCGCGGCCCAGCTTTCGTCGTCCAACAGGTCGATCAGGGTCGGCCCCGAGGTGATCAGGACCGGGCTGAAATCGGTGGCCAGCCCCTGTTCGAACGCCTCCATGTCGGTTTTCTTGACCTCGAACCAGAACGCATCGGCCTGCGACAGTGCGGGGGTCAGCCGATCGACGATCGCGTCCATCCGCGGGTCGCTGGTGTGCAACGTTCCGACCAGATGCAGGGTCGTTCCATCCTTGCGCGCGATCCAGTGGTTGCCCTCGGCAAAAGGAATTTCCGCCAGCTCGGCATCCAGCGCGGCACGGTCCCCGGCGGTCAGGTCCAGCCGCAGATCACGCCCTTCGCATGCGGCAAAAGCCGTCGCCGGCAACAGGCAGGAAATTACAAATGCAAGCAGCAGACGCATGAAATCATCCATTGTTGAAATTCAGAATTCGGCGCGGGTCAGGGTATATCCGTTGTTCTGGAGCAGGTTCAAAACCCCTTGTTGTCCGGCAAGATGCCCCGCCCCGACGGCGACCACAACCGTCTTTCCCCTGGCGTTCAGGATCACCGGCAGCCATGCCCGGTTGCGGCCGGCCAGAATCCGTCGGTCATATTGCTGCAACAGGCGCGTGACTTCGCGGCGCGGGATGTCGATGTCGCGGTACAGCGTCCATTTCTGGATCAGCATGGCCTCGGCCAGCCGTTCGTCGAAATAGGCGTTGCCCAGCGTGACGACCTGATCGTCATAGTTGAGCGAGCTTTTGATATCCAGCTCCAACAGGCGCAACTGGTCGCGCACCGGCTGATCCGACAGCGCGCGCATACCGTCGCCCACCCGTTCGAGCGATGCGACGCGGACACCGCTGCGAAGGGCCATGCGTTCGATCCGTTCATCCAGCCCGGCATAGGCGGCGATGCCGCGCCCGCCACAGCCCGAGCGCGACAGGGTCAGCGAAATGTACCATGGCTGCAGCCGGGCCAGCACCTTGGGGTCCAGACCCTCGGGCAGCATCCGCAGCTTCAGCATGCTCCAGTCCTCAGCCGACATCATGTCTGCCAGCGTCGGGCCGCGCGGAATGAGCAGGAGGCCGGGATTGCTTTGCAGCACGTCATCGAGCTGTCTTATCTCGGCGGTCGTTACCTCCAGCAGCACCACGTCGGCCGACCGGATGACCGGACGCAGGTTGCGCATGACCCGCCGCATGCGGCTGTCGCCGTTGTGCTGCGTGCCGATCACGTGAATGCGTCGCTCGCCCCGCGTGGCAACCCAGTGGTTGCCATAGGCAAAGGGAACCTTGCGGATTTCCTGTTGCAGACGCTGCTCATATGTCGGGGTCAGACGATCCCGCAGGTCGCTTCCGGTGCACCGCGCCTGCGCCACGGATGCCGAGAGCATCAGCATCAGGGCAAAAAGGGCGCGAATCATGATGTCTCTCCGGGTGCGGTCGGTTGGGTCCATTGTGGCCCGTGGTCGCAAGGGGCCGCAAATGCAAATTGTGCAACGCGCCGGTTTGGGGCAAGCATGTGACATGGAGCGCGAGCAGGATCTCTATTCCCCGATCAAGGCCTTGCTGGAACGGCAGGGTTACGAGGTGAAGGGCGAGGTTGGCGCCGCCGACGTCGTTGCCTGCCGCGCGGGTGAACCGCCGGTGATCGTCGAGCTGAAACTGCGGTTTTCCCTGTCGCTGTTCCATCAGGCTGTCGCCCGGCTCAGGCTGTCCGAACAGGTTTACGTGGCGGTCGTCCGGCCCAGCGGGAGAACCGCGCGGCGCGCCCTGCGGGACAACCTGAACCTGTGCCGCCGTCTGGGGCTGGGCCTGATCACCGTCCGTCCCGACGGCCGGGCAGAGGTGCATTGCGACCCCGGCCCCTACGCCCCTCGCAAGTCTGCCAAACGCACCGCAGGGCTATTGCGCGAGTTCGACCGGCTGCAGGGCGATCCCAACTCGGGCGGTGCGACCCGTCACGGCATCGTCACGGCCTATCGCCAGGACGCGCTGCGCTGTGCCGCGCATCTGGCCGAGAACGGCGCCGCCAAGGGGGCCGACGTTGCCAGGGCAACCGGGGTCGCCCCGGCGACGCGGATCATGCGCGACAATCACTATGGCTGGTTCGAGAAGGTTGCGACCGGTGTCTACCGCCTGACCGAAGCGGGCCGGGAGGGCCTCCGGCACTGGGCCTATAGTTGGGAGCAAGACAGCTGACCGGCAGCGCAGGCCGGTCTGCAATTTTGGGGCCATGTTGTGAAAAGGCGTTGGTCGGCTTTGAGCCCATTTCTACCGATGCTGCATTTGGTACCAACGTCAGCATTGGCGATCTAAGATTACTGAGGCGCGCGACGTTACTCATCGGTTTTTAGACATGAGTTGCAACGACCATGTCGAAACGTTGTAGCTGGGGGCTGAGTCGCCAGCAAAAAAAGAAGTGGTCAATTCACCTGAGTGGAAACAGCACCGGGATGATGTCTACTTGCGGCTGCGACGCGATGCCATATGCAGCAGGGATACCTTTGAAAATGTCTGTTTCACGAAAGGCCGCCATCGCTTCCTTGCTTTCCCAGATGTAGATGCCGCCATAGGAATTGGGCTCATCAAGTTCGAGGTAGTATTTTTGAACCAGTCCCGGCATCGCCTCGAATAACGGTCGGCGTTCGTTTGCGGCGGCTAGAACGTCTTCACGGGCGAGCGAGCTTTCGAAGCGGACGAATTGAACGACATATCCCAGATTGTCCAGCGGGTAGGCTTCTTGCGCCACCGACGAAGCGGCGGCCACGGATGCGACGACGGCTGCTGCGGGGGCGGTTTTTTTCGAAAGCGTGGTCATATTACTTCTCCTGTGTGAACCGACAATCGTATATTGCTCAAACAGGAAATTTCGATCTCGACCTCACGCGCCAAATTTTTGACAGCGCAGCAACCCGTTGATATCTCTTGCTGATGCAGGAACATCGAAATACGACGGCGACTGTCCGCGCTGTCTTGAAGGCTGCCGAGGAAGTCGGCATTTCCTCCGAGACATTGTTGGATCAGGCTGGCATTCCATCCGACGTGGCCCACGACCCGGATGGCGAAGTGACGTTGGACGTCATGAAAGCTTTTTGGGAGATCGCCTATCGCGAAACCCGCAATCCCTATCTTGCGATGGACGCCGGTATTCGCGCGGTGCACGGTTCATACAAGACGATAGATTATCTGCTGCTGGCCGCCTCAACCCCCGGCGAAGGACTGGCCCGGTTTGTTGAGCATTTCCGGCTCATCAACACATGGCTCAATTTCGAGATTGGTGAAGACGATTTCGGGCATCACTTAGCGCTTAAGCCCATGATCGGGCCTGTGCCTTTTCCCGCTGTTGAGATCACTTTCACCGTGGTCACAGAGCGATTTCGACGGATGCTCGGTCCTGACTGGACACCCCGGAAAGTTGAATTTCTTCATGCACCAGCTGGCGACCCGGCCTTTTATCGCGGATATTTTCGAAGCGAGGTCAGCTTCTCCGGCGAGACAGCGCGGCTTTCTATCCGGGAGCAAGACTGGAACCGTCCACTCGCAACCGGCGATCAGGGTCTGTTTGAGGTGCTTTCGGACCACGCGTCACACCTCAATTCGATGCGTCCGCACCCCGATGATCTGGTAACGCAGGCGCAACAAGAAATCATGCGTGTATTGGGGGATGGAGAACCAGATATCAGCGCTATCGCCCAAGCGCTTGCGGTCAGCACTCGTACATTGCAAAGGCGTCTTGAGGAACGCGATATGACATTCACCCGGCTTGTCGATGAGGTGCGCGAAAATCAGGCTCGGAACCTTGTCTCGTCCGGAAGCATGTCTCTAACCGAGATCGCTTTTTTCCTTGGTTATTCTGACCAAAGCGCGCTGACACGAGCATTTAAGCGCTGGACCGGCCAGACTCCAAAAAAATTCAGATCGGACCATGCGTAGCTGAGGATATTCAAACTCTGAAAGTGAAAAGCGGACATCGATTTGAATTGGTTGATCGGAAGTTTCGTCCCGCACAACGAACCAAAACGGTTTGGCGACGCGGTCTCTTCTGAACGTGGCTGGCACAGGCGCTTTGGGGCCTAAGCCCCAGGCGACTGTCGTGAGATGAAGTCTGCCACCAGGTTCACGATCAGCGGCGACAGGGCGGGGGTGATGATGTGCCCCATGCCGTTGATGGCATGCAACTCGCTGCCGGGAATGCAGGCGGCCACTTCCTCGCCCAATTCCAGGGGAACCAGTTCGTCGTGGGTGCCGTGGATGACGAGACAGGGCAGGGCGACCGCTTGCAGCGCGGTGCGCCGGTCGCATGCGTTGGCGATGGCCAGAACCTGGCGATTCATGCCCTGATCGTCGACACCGCGGGCATAGGCGCGGGCGGCCATGGCGCGAATGTCGTCCTCGGCCATGGGATAGCCGGGGCTGCCCCACAGGCGATGCTCGTCGACCTGATCGTTAAGATACTGCTCCAGCGTGCGGGGCCGCACCAGCAGTTTTTCCGCCAGCGCCAGCATCGCCGCCCCATCACGGCCTGCGCGTTCGGCGAAAGGGCGGCAGGTCGTCATGACCATTGTGGCGCTCAGCAAACGGTCGGGGTGGTCGATGCACAGCCGCTGCAGGATCGCGCCGCCCATCGAAATGCCGAACACATGCGCGCGGGCAATGCCAAGCGCGCCCATCAGGCCGACGACATCCGCCGCCATGTCGGTGATCCCAAAGGGTTTGGGCAGATCGCCGCCTTGCCGCAGCAGATCCAGAATCGCATCTGCTTCGCCCGGAGCTTCGGGCGCCGGACAGCGCTGGGACAGCCCGACATCGCGGTTGTCGAACAGAATCGTGCGAAAGCCCGCGTCGGCAAACCCTCCGATCAGCTCGTCCGGCCAATGAACCAGCTGGCTGCCCTGGCCACGGATCAGGACCAGTGGCGTGCCATCGCCGGGGCCGCATTGTTCGACTTCCAGTGCGATACCATTCGCTTTGATCTGCATTTCGTCCCCCGTCGGCCATATCTCTGCGATCTGCTCTTGAGGCACGGCCATTCCCACCCTATGTGCGGTTGGCCCGAAGTCAAACCCGGAGCCGACGGCGCCTGTGTTCGCCATGTCGAAAAAAATTCATCCAGCTTGTTGACAGCCGGTTTTTTCCTGCCTAGCTATTCGTCGTTAGCACTCGACGACTATGAGTGATAACGCTCCCGCCATTGAGGCGGGGGGAGGAAAAACAACCTTTGAGCCCAAGGAGCTGCAAAGATGGCATTGAAACCGCTTCATGACCGTGTGCTGGTTCGCCGCGTGGAAAGCGAAGAGAAAACCGCAGGCGGACTGATCATCCCCGACAGTGCAAAAGAAAAGCCCAGCGAAGGCGAAGTCGTCGCGACCGGCGAAGGCGCGCGCAAGGACAGCGGCGAACTGATCGCAATGGCTGTCAAAGCCGGTGACAAGATCCTGTTCGGCAAATGGTCGGGCACCGAGGTCAATGTCGGTGGCGAAGAGCTGCTGATGATGAAGGAAAGCGACATCATGGGGATCATCGAGTAAGGCGCCCGCCTCTCTGATCTTTCAACGCTTCAACACGTATTTATCTCTCAAGGAGAAAGAACATGGCTGCTAAGGACGTCAAGTTTACGACCGATGCCCGCAACAAGATGCTCAAGGGTGTCAACATTCTGGCTGACGCCGTGAAAGTGACCCTGGGCCCCAAAGGCCGCAACGTGGTGCTGGACAAGTCGTTCGGCGCACCGCGCATCACCAAGGACGGTGTTTCGGTTGCCAAGGAAATCGAACTGGAAGACAAGTTCGAAAACATGGGCGCGCAGATGGTGAAAGAAGTCGCCCAGCGCACCAATGACGAAGCCGGCGACGGCACCACCACCGCAACCGTTCTGGCCCAGGCCATCGTCAAGGAAGGCCTCAAGCAGGTTGCTGCCGGTCTGAACCCGATGGACCTCAAGCGCGGCATCGACCTGGCGACCCACAAGGTTGTCGAAGGCATCAAGGCTGCTGCCCGTGACGTCACCGACTCGGACGAAGTCGCTCAGGTCGGCACCATCTCGGCCAACGGCGAAGCCGAAATCGGCCGCCAGATCGCTGACGCGATGCAGAAGGTCGGCAACGAAGGTGTCATCACCGTCGAGGAAAACAAAGGTCTGGAAACCGAGACCGATGTCGTCGAAGGCATGCAGTTTGATCGCGGCTATCTGTCGCCCTACTTCGTGACCAACGCCGACAAGATGGTCGCCGAGCTGGAAGACTGCATGATCCTGCTGCACGAGAAGAAGCTCTCGTCGCTGCAGCCGATGGTTCCGCTGCTCGAGCAGGTGATCCAGTCGCAGAAACCGCTGCTGATCATCGCCGAGGACGTCGAAGGCGAAGCGCTGGCGACCCTGGTGGTCAACAAGCTGCGCGGCGGCCTGAAAATCGCAGCCGTCAAGGCACCGGGCTTCGGCGATCGCCGCAAGGCCATGCTGCAGGACATCGCGATCCTGACCGGTGGCCAGGTGATCTCGGAAGATCTGGGCATGAAGCTCGAGTCCGTGACCATGGACATGCTGGGCACCGCCAAGAAAATCTCGATCTCCAAGGACGAGACCACCATCGTTGACGGCGCTGGCGAGAAGGCCGAGATCGAAGCACGCGTTGCACAGATCCGCACCCAGATCGAGGAAACCACCTCTGACTACGACCGCGAAAAGCTGCAGGAACGTGTTGCCAAACTGGCAGGCGGCGTTGCCGTGATCCGCGTCGGCGGCATGACCGAAGTCGAAGTGAAAGAGCGCAAGGACCGTGTGGACGATGCTCTGAACGCAACCCGCGCGGCCGTTCAGGAAGGCGTTGTCGTGGGCGGCGGTGTCGCTCTGGTTCAGGCCGGCAAGGTTCTGATCGATCTGGAAGGTGCGAACCCCGACCAGACCGCAGGCATCAACATCGTGCGCAAGGCCATCGAAGCGCCGCTGCGCCAGATCGCCGAGAACGCAGGCGTCGACGGCGCCGTGGTTGCAGGCAAGGTGCGCGAGTCGAACGACCCGGCCTTCGGCTTCAACGCGCAGACCGAGGAATATGGCGACATGTTCTCGTTCGGCGTGATCGACCCGGCCAAGGTTGTCCGGACCGCTCTGGAAGACGCCGCATCGGTTGCCGGTCTGCTGATCACCACCGAAGCGATGGTGGCCGACAAGCCGCAGAAAGACGCACCGGCAGGTGGCGGCATGCCCGACATGGGCGGCATGGGCGGCATGATGTAAGCCGGATTTCCGCAAGGAAATTCCGCTTGGGAAGACAGGCGATTGGCCCTAAGGCCAATCTGCCCGGAACCCGGCCAGATGTTTCGGGGTCGCCCTTTGGGCGGCCCCGGTTTCGTTCAAAGGCCCGCTATGCGGGCCTGCCTTCGGCGAGGGTATTTGGGACCAGAAAGAAGCGGCACTTGCGCGAAGGTCATCGGATCGGATCCCGGCCTGAGCGTTGCGCCGCGAAAAGCGGCCGAGCGTTTGGTATTCCGGTATCAGGAGAATATCTGGAGAAAACGCCGATCCATCCCGGGGCGTTCGATACCGAACCGGCAGAAAAGTGAGTATTCAAACGGGCGCGAACGCGCTATGCGGTTGAGATGAAGCTGTTTCTCCTGACCGCTCTGACCATGGTCGCGTTTGCCGCGAACTCGATCCTCAACCGCATGGCCATCGACATCGGCGCCAGCGAGCCGGGCGGATTTGCCGTGGTCCGGGTGCTGGCAGGGGCGGTCACGCTGGCGGTTCTGGTGCATCTGAAGGGCGGCGGGCTGCCCTTGCTCTCGCGCCGGCGGATTGTCGGGGCGGGGTCGCTGTCGCTCTACATGATCGGGTTTTCGACCGCCTATCTGACGCTGGATGCCGGGGTCGGAGCGCTGATCCTGTTCGGGGTGGTGCAGATCACCATGTTTGCCGCCACCACCATTTCCGGCACGCCGCCCACGGCGCGGCAGCTGGCCGGCGCGGGCATCGCCTTTGGCGGGCTGGCCTATATCCTGTGGCCAACGGGCGCGGTTCGGGTCGACCCCGGCGGGGCGGCCCTGATGATCGCCGCAGGCGTGGGCTGGGGGGCTTATTCACTGGCCGGGCGCAGCGAGCCGGATGCGCTGGCCGGGACAGGCGCCAATTTCATCATCGCCCTGCCGGTGACGGCCCTCGCCATTCTCGCGCTGGGCGGGGGCTGGGGCATGGCCCTGCCGGGGTATCTGTTGGCGATCCTGTCGGGGGCGGTGACATCCGGGCTGGGTTATGCGTTGTGGTACCGCGTCCTGCCCGGTCTGGCCGCGCCGGTCGCCGCCACCGCACAGCTGAGCGTGCCGGTGATCGCGATACTCGCGGGCGTTCTGCTGCTGGGCGAGACGCTCAGCTGGAAGCTGACCGCCGGCACGGCGCTGGTTCTGGGCGGGATTGCGCTGGCGGTAACCCGGCGTCGCGCGGGCTGAGGCTTTTCCTGCACGCCAAATAGGCTTATCTGGCTGACATGAGGTATCTGCTGCTCCTGTTCCTGTTACTGCTCTGGCCCGCGGCCCTGCGCGCCGATTGCGTCGTGCTGCTGCACGGGCTGGCACGGACCGAGACGTCGTTTGCGGTGATGGAACAGCTCTTGCTGCATCGCGGTTACGATGTGGTACGCCCGGGATACCCCTCGACCGATCTGCCAATTCCCGAGCTGGCCAACCAGACCCTGCCTACGGCAATGGCCGAATGCGGCGACCAGACAACCCATTTCGTGGCGCATTCGATGGGTGGCATCCTGATCCGGTATTGGCTGAAGGATCACATGCCGGAAAACCTTGGCCGCGTCGTCATGCTTGGGCCGCCCAACCAGGGCAGCGAGTTGGTGGACGAACTTGGCGACTGGGAAGTGTTCGGCCTGCTGAACGGCCCCGCCGGTCTGGCACTGGGAACCGGGCCGGACAGCGTGCCCCGCCAGCTGCCGCCGGTGAATTTCGACCTGGGCGTGATCGCGGGCAGAAACTCGCTGAACCCGCTGTTTTCTTCGTTGATCGAAGGACCCGACGACGGCAAGGTCTCGATCGACAGTACCAGGGTTCAGGGTATGGCCGATCATATCGTGCTGCCGGTCACCCATACCTTCATGATGAACAATCCCCGCGTGGTGGCGCAGGTGCTGCATTTCATCGAATTCGGGCGCTTCGGTCCCGAGATTTCGTGGTCCGAGGCTGTGGCCAAGGTGATCGACGACATCTGCGTCGGGCAGGATTGCACCCAGCCCAGGTCGGAGTCGACGCAATGACGGCACTGGATCTGCGGTTACAGGGCGCGCGGGTGCTGCTGCCCGATGAAGGATTGACCGAGGCAGAGCTTGGCATCGCCCAGGGTGTGATCTGCAATGACCCGGTCGGGCGATGTGTTGACCTGTCGGGATACATGATCCTGCCCGGGATCGTCGATCTGCACGGTGACGGGTTCGAACGCCACCTGGCGCCGCGCCGGGGCGCAATGAAACAGACGAACGAAGGCGTGCTTGCCGCCGAGGCCGAACTTGCGGCAAACGGGATCACCACCGCCGTTCTGGCCCAGTTCTACAGTTGGGAGGGCGGGCTGCGCGGGCCGGATTTCGCCGCCCAGGTATTCCGCGCCATCATGCAGGTCCGCGGCGAGGTTGTGACCTGCCTGATCCCGCAATTGCGGTTCGAAACCCATTTGCTGGACGATCATCCCACACTGCCCGACTACGTGGCCGACTGGAACATCCCTTATGTTGTCTTCAACGACCACCTGCCGCATGATCGGCTGGCGCAGGGGCGCAAGCCGCCGCGCCTGACCGGGCAGGCGCTGAAGGCCGGGCGCAGTCCCGAGGCCCATCTGGAACTGATGCAGGGCCTGCATGCGCGCCGCGACGAAGTTCCCGCCGCGCTGGAAACACTTTGCGCCCGCCTGGCGGGGCAGGGGGTGCGGATGGGCAGCCACGACGATGCCACCGCCGAGGGCCGCGGGCAATGGCGTGACCGGGGCGCAAGCATCGCCGAATTTCCGGAAACCCGCGAGGCCGCCGAGGCCGCCAAATCCGCCGGGGACCATGTGATCATGGGCGCGCCCAACGTGGTGCGGGGAGGCTCGCATAACGGCAATGCCAGCGCCGTAGAACTGATTGCGATGGGGCTGTGCGACGCGCTGGCCTCGGATTATCACTATCCCAGCCCGCGCCGCGCGGCGTTGATGCTGGTGGCGACAGGCGTGCTGGATTTCGCCGCTGCCTGGTCGCTGGTCTCGGACGGTCCGGCGCGGGTGTTGGGCCTGGATGACCGGGGCGCTCTGGCACCCGGAAAACGCGCCGATCTGGTTATCCTGGATGCCACCACGCGCCGCGTCGCCGCCACCCTGTCAGGCGGGCGCGTCAGCTATATGTCCGGTGATATTGCTGCACGGTTCCTGCGGTAGGCGAACCGCCATTTCTTCATCTTGAAAAATGCTCCCGCACCCCTCAGCGGGTGATCCGGTTGAAATGGCCCATCTTGCGCCCGGCCTTGACCTCGGCCTTGCCATAAAGGTGGATCGCCACGTCGCGCTCGCGGGCCAGATCCGACACCCGGTCCATATCCGCGCCGATCAGGTTCTCCATCACCACGTCCGAGTGGCGCTGGCCGTCGCCCAGTGGCCAGCCCGCGACGGCGCGGACATGCTGCTCGAACTGGTCCACCGCACAGCCGTTCTGGGTCCAGTGGCCCGAATTGTGCACGCGCGGGGCGATTTCGTTGACGATCAGACCCTGCGGCGTCACGAACAACTCGACCCCCATGACGCCGACGTAATCCAGCGCGTTCAGGATGTTGGCGGCCAGCAGCACCGCATCGGTGCGTTGCGCCGGTGACAGGCGCGCAGGCACCGTGGTGGTGTGCAGGATGCCGTCGCGATGCACGTTCTCGCCCGGATCGAAACAGGCAACCTGGCCATCCAGCCCGCGCGCGGCGATGACCGACACTTCATGGCTGAACTCCACGAACCCTTCCAGGATTGAGGGCGCGCCGGCCATGTCCGCCAGCGCGGCCTCGGCATCCTCGGGCGCACGCAGCCGGGCCTGCCCCTTGCCGTCATAGCCGAAGCGGCGGGTTTTCAGAATGGCCGGTGTACCAATTTCGGCAATCGCCGCCTGCAGATCGTCCAGATCGGCGACATCGGCAAAGGGTGCGGTCAGCAGGCCCAGATCACGCAGAAAGGATTTCTCGATCAGGCGGTCCTGACTGACACGCAGCGCCTCGCGACCGGGACGGATCGGGCGGTGCGCCTCCAGCAGATCCAGCGCTTCGGTCGGGATGTTCTCGAACTCATAGGTGATGACATCGACACTGTCGGCAAACGCCTGCAGCGCCTCCGCGTCATCATAAGGCGCGGTTGTCACCCGGTCGGCCACCTGCCCCGCGGGCGGGTTCTGACCCGGCTCGAAAATATGGGTGGTAAAGCCCAGACGCGCCGCAGCAACCGACAGCATCCGGCCCAACTGACCACCGCCCAGAATTCCGATCGTCGCACCGGGGGCGAGCATTTCCGTCATCGTCAGGTCTCCAGCCGTTTTCCAATCGCGGTCAGCGCAGACCGCAAAGCTTCATGTGCTCCGCCCGATGTCAGTGCATCCGTCATCTGCAGGCTCAAAGTGCCATCAGTTGCCAGGGCATCGCGTTCTTCCGCCAGACGCCCCGCCTTGCCCTTGTCCATCGTCGACAGAAACCCCGACACAAGTTGCGTCGTATAAAACTCCGCCGCATCCGCATCGCCGGTTTCCCGGGCCAGCCACCCTGCACCGGTTGCCATAAGGTCCAGAATTCCCGGAACCATGGCGCAGATTGCGAAATGTGCGTTCAGCGCGACCTCGTCAGCCACTTTCACCACCGGGTTTTCCGGCTCGAACAATTGTGCCAGCAGGTGGTCATTGCCGAACGCGGCCAGCGGGCAACCTCCGGTCTGCAGGAATCCCAGCGGAATGGTCTGCACGAAATCCGAGGCCGGGGCGCACAGTCTGGCCAGTTGCCCGGCCGGCACCGCCGCCATGACCGAGACAACCTGCTGATCGGCCCGAAAGCTGAGCGGCGCAAGAACCTCCGCCGCCAGATGCGGGCGCAGGCACAGGAATACGATATCGGACCGGTCGATGACGCCTTGAGGCGTATCCACGTCGACCCCAAGCTCTTGCGCCAGCTGTGCGGAAACCGACGCGCTGCGTTCCGTCACCGCGATATGATGCCCCCTGGCGGCCAGAAACCGCACCATGGGCGCCGCGATATGGCCGGTGCCGATGAAACCGATCCGGCTCATCCCTGCGGTTCTTCCGGGATCGAGGCCGAAAGCGCCGCGCGCCAGTCATCCAGCCGTTTGGCCAGGGCGTCATCCTGCAACGCCAGAATGCCTGCCGCCATCAGCCCGGCATTGGCTCCGCCCGCAGACCCGATCGCCATGGTCGCCACCGGAAAGCCCCTGGGCATCTGCACGATGGAATAAAGCGAGTCGACGCCCGACAGCGCACGGGTCTGAACCGGAACGCCGATCACCGGCACCCGCGTTTTCGACGCCATCATGCCCGGCAGATGCGCCGCCCCGCCCGCGCCTGCGATAATCACCTGCAACCCGCGCTCCACCGCGGTCTTGCCATACTCCCACAAGCGATCCGGGGTGCGGTGCGCCGAGACGATCCTGGCCTCATAAGCCACACCCAACTCGTCCAGAATGTCGGCGGCTTCCTTCATCGTGGGCCAATCCGACTGGCTGCCCATGATGATCCCTACTTTGATGTCGCCCATGCACCCGGCCCCCATCTGTGGAAAGAGCGCGCACTATAGCCAAATCCGCCTATGTGGCAATGCGCCAAGACAGCCATTTTCATAGAGAATTTCCCGCTGGACACTTCGGATGGGTACGATCAGAACGACGCGTCACCTGGTCCGGGCATGGCGTCGTGCCCAATGCGTCCGATCCGGCATTCCGTTCAACGGGGAAAAGTTCAGGCGATGATGTCAGGCGTCAGGCGGTCTTCGATCATCGCAATGATGTCCTTCAGGCGAAGTTTCTGCTTTTTCAACCGCTTGATCGTAAGCTGATCGGCTGTTCCCTTGGCTTCCAGCGCTTCGATGGCTTCATCCAGATCGCGGTGCTGGCGGCGAAAGACCTCCAGTTCCACCTTCAGCACGTCGTCGGATTTCATCGACAGGTCCGTTGGCGCATTCATATGGCGACTCAATTCTTTTTGTTCTGCTTGGTACACACAATAGTGCGTAACAGGGAATCCGCCTAGACCTTGTGGACATCCCGGTTTCTTCCCATATTCTAGACAGAGCGGTTGCCAGAACGGGACCGCCCGAACCGTCGCTTTGATGAACAAGGACGAAACAACGTGTCGAAACTTACACTTGGCTCCTATCCGCACCTGTTGGGGTTCGAGCAGTTGGAACGCCTTCTGGAACGCTCGGCCAAGGCCGGCAACGAAGGATATCCGCCCTACAACATCGAACAGACCTCGGATCATTCCTATCGGATCACGCTGGCCGTGGCCGGGTTTGCCGAAGAGGATCTGTCAATCACCATCGAGGATCGCCAACTGGTGATCCGGGGACGGCAACGCGACGACAGCGAGGGGCGCGTGTTCCTGCACCGTGGCATCGCCGCACGTCAGTTCCAGCGCATGTTCGTGCTGGCAGACGGTGTCGAGGTCGGTGAGGCGGTGATGGAAAACGGGCTGCTGCATATCGATCTGACCCGCGCCATTCCCGAAGCGGTGGTGCAGACGATCAACATCAGGAAAGGGTAAGCCATGCACACACCATTCGATTTCAAGGACAAGGACAGCCGGATCGTTTATGTCAAGGCCGTCGACGTGGCCGATCTGCCGGAAGAAGTCCGTATTCAGGCCGGTGATCTCGATCACCTCTATGCGGTTCATGACGCGAACGGTCAGCAACTGGCCCTGGTCGCCAACCGCAAGCTGGCCTTCGTACTGGCCCGCCAGAACGATCTGACGCCGGTGACGGTGCACTAAGACAACGGTCGGCCACGATTTGACGTGACATTCGCCGCCCGGACGGCGAAACATACGGACCGGCCGGGCCCGTACTCCCGCCGAGAATACTGACACAGCGAGAGAGCGGATATGAGTTGGTTCGATTTCGACTGGGTGGACGCCTTTACCGACCTGCCCTTTGGCGGCAACGGATGTGCCGTTGTCCATGGCGGCGCAGGACTGTCCCCGGAAACCTCACAAGCCTTCGTGCGCGAAACCTCTCTGGTCGAGTGCACTTTTACCGGCCCGTCCGAAATTGCAGATATCCGCGTGCGCTATTTCCTGGCCAGCCGCGAAATCCCCTTTGCCGGACATCCCACCATTGCAACCGTCGCGGCCCTGCGGTCTCGCGGGATGATTTCGGGCGATGATCTGACACTTGAAACCGGTGCGGGAATTGTGTCGATCCGACTGACCGATGACGAGATCGAGATGACGCAGGTCGCACCGAAATTCGGCGCGATTATCCCGGCTGAACTCGTGGCCGAAGGGATTGGATTGAACCCCGAGGCGATTGTCTCGCCGCCTCAGATCGTGTCCACCGGCCTGCCGTTCTGCATCACGGTGCTGCGCGACCATCAGGCGTTGCGGGCGGCAAGGCTGAACATCGACGCCCTGCGCCGCATGGCAGAAAGCCAGGGTTATTCCGGCACCGACATGATGGAGCCGTTTCTGGTCACCCTGCAGGGCGCGACCGGGCAGGGTGATACGTTTTCCCGTCTTCTGATGGCGCCGCCCAGCCCGCCCGAAGACCCGTTCACCGGCTCTGCCACCGGCGCGATGGCGGCCTATCTGTGGAAATACGGGCTGATGCCCAAGGACAGTTTCGTCGCCGAGCAGGGCCATGACATAGGCCGTCCCGGTCGCGCCACCGTCACCCGGGTCGGAGAACCGGACCGGATGACGGGGATCAAGGTGGCCGGATCGGGTTTTGTGCTGATGCGCGGGCAGGTCGATCTGCCCGAAGGTGAGATGTGATGCCAGAGCCTGCGATCGCGCTGTTGCCCTACGGCAATCGGCTTGGCCCCGATCTGGCGGCGCTGCCGCTGTCCGACCTGATCTGGCCGCTGGGATGCCCCGGGCGCCTGACCGGCGCCCGTGTGGGCGATCTGGCCCCGAGCGATCACCTGATCATGTATCCAAATACGATGGCCCATTTCCGGCTGCGCCGGGGAACACGGGCGCAGATCTCGTTGATGATGGGAGAACCGAGTGCGATCCACGCCAAGCACGACCGCCTGCTGCGGTTCACCTGGCGGCGGTTCTTCCGGGTCTTTACCTTTCACGAAATCCTACTGAACAGCATCCCCAACGCTGCCTTCGTGCCTTATGGCTCGACCATGGTGTCCGACTGGCCGGACCTGAACCCTCTGAAAACCAAATCCTGTTCCCTGATCGCCTCGGCCAAGCGGGACCTGATCGGTCACCAGCTTCGCCACGAGATGATCGACTGGGTCCGCGAAACGGGGCAGGACGTGGATATCATGGGGCGCGGCTACATGCCGTTCGAGCGCAAGTCGGACGGGCTGGCGCCCTATCGGTTTTCGATCGTGATCGAGAACGTACGCGAGACCAACTATGTCTCGGAAAAACTGATCGACGCGATCCTGTGCGATACCGTGCCGATCTATTGGGGCTGTCCCAATATCGAGAGGTTCCTGGACCCGGCAGGCATGATCCTGTGCAAAAGCGCCGACGATATCCGGCAAGCAGTCGAAGCTCTGACTGTGGACGATTACGCGCCCAGATTGCCACTGCTTCAGGCAATCAAGCCCAAAGCGGCGGAACTGGGGGATTTCGAAGGCCGGGTGGCGCGGGCGCTGCGCGATCAGCTCTGATCCTGGCCAACCGTCGCCAAAATGTGCGCCTCCGGCACGCTCCTGCTTCTTTCTGGTTTTCAATACCCCGGGGTGAATTGCCCGAAGGGCAAGAGGAGCAGCGCCCTTTCGTAATTCCGACATCCGCAAAAGAATACGGCCCCGCAAAGGGGGCCGTCTTGCAAGTCTGTTGCGAGGTCAGTGCCCGGCGATCAGGCCCATGCTTTCCAGTTTCAACAAAACCTGGTGTGCACAGTTGTCGACATCCACATTTTCGGTTTCGACCCGCAATTCGGGATTTTCCGGCACGTCATAGGGGTCCGAAATTCCGGTGAATTCCTTGATCTTGCCTTCGCGCGCCAGCTTGTAGAGGCCCTTGCGGTCGCGGCGTTCGCATTCTTCGATCGAGGTCGAGACATGGACTTCGCAGAAGGCGCCAAAGGCTTCGATATCTTCACGCACGGCACGGCGGGTCGTCGCATAGGGCGCGATGGGCGCGCAAATGGCGATGCCGCCGTTCTTGGTGATTTCCGAGGCGACATAGCCGATGCGGCGGATGTTGAGATCGCGGTGTTCTTTCGAGAAGCCAAGTTCCGAGCTGAGGTTCTTGCGCACGATATCGCCGTCAAGCAATGTCACCGGACGCCCCCCCATTTCCATCAACTTGACCATGAGCGCGTTGGCGATGGTGGATTTGCCGGATCCCGAAAAACCGGTGAAGAACACCGTGAAGCCCTGCTGCGAGCGCGGTGGCCGGGTCTTGCGCAGCTCGGCAACGACTTCGGGGAAGGAAAACCACTCCGGAATTTCCAGACCTTCCTGCAGGCGGCGGCGCAACTCGGTGCCCGAGATGTTCAGGATGGTGACATTGTCCTTGTCCTTGATCTCGTCATTGGGCTCGTACTGGGCGCGTTCCTGCACATAGACCATGTGTTTGAAATCGACCATCTCGATGCCGATCTCGTCCTGGTATTTGCGAAACAGGTCCTGCGCGTCATAGGGCCCATAGAAATCCTCACCGGCCGAGTTCTTGCCCGGGCCTGCGTGATCGCGGCCGACGATGAAATGGGTGCAGCCGTGATTCTTGCGGATCAGGCCGTGCCAGACCGCCTCGCGCGGGCCGGCCATGCGCATGGCAAGGTTCAGCAGGCTCATCGAGGTGGTCGAGGCCGGATATTTGTCCAGCACCGCCTCATAACAGCGCACGCGGGTGAAGTGATCGACATCGCCGGGTTTGGTCAGCCCGACGACCGGGTGGATCAGCAGGTTGGCCTGCGCTTCCTTGGCGGCGCGGAAGGTCAGTTCCTGATGCGCGCGGTGCAGCGGGTTGCGTGTCTGGAAGGCGACGATACGGCGCCAGCCCACCTTGCGGAAATAGGCCCGCAACTCGTTCGGCGTGTCGCGACGGGCCTTGAAATCATAGTGCACGGGCGGCTGAATGCCGGTGATCGGCCCGCCCAGATAGACCTTTCCGGCCACGTTGTGCAGATAGTTCACCGCCGGGTGTGCGCTGTCGTCGGCGCCGAAAACCTTGGCAGCCTCGTTCGCCTTGTCGGGCGTCCAGCGGTCTGTCACGGTCATGGTCGCCAGGATGACACCTTCCTGATCGCGCAGGGCGATGTCCTGACCCAGTTCGATCTTGTCGGCAAAGTCCTCTTTCACGTCCAGCGTGATGGGCATCGGCCAAAGGGTGCCGTCGGCCAGACGCATGTTCTCGACCACGCCATTGTAGTCTTCTTCCGACAAAAAACCCTTGAGCGGGTTGAAACCGCCATTCATCAGCAGCTCCAGATCGCAGATCTGGCGCGGGCTCAGATCCCAGCTGGTCAGGTCGGCGGCTTCGACTTTCAGCTTCTGGGCGGATTCGTAGGAAACGTACAGTTCGGGAATCGGGGCTAGGTTGCTCAACATCGTCATTTCAATACTCGTGTCACCAGGGTGGGAATTTGCATTTTCCAGCAGTTTCGAGCGGCATTTGCCCGGTTGCACGGGCGGAGTCCAGACGGTCGGCCGCAACAAAGGACGAAGTGTGTCGTTTTTCCGCCAATCAGAACGTCTTTTGCCGGCATTTGTCGATCTGTGGGAAGATTTTCGTCCAGGTGACGGATTGCGGCCCTCAAAAGGGTCATTGTTCCGGAAGCCCCAGCATCGAGGCCAATTCCGAGGCCGATTCAACTGCCAGGGCGGCAAGGGGTTCCGGAACGCCCCGCAACCTGAATTCCTGAAGTGCGAGGGGCGCCACCGCGATGCCCGCGGCCGTCAATACGTTGGCCGAGATCAGCAGCTCGGCGCCCAGCGCCTTGGTCTCGCCTTCCAGACGGCTGGCGGCATTGACGGTGTCACCGATGATGGTGCGGGGCGCATGCCCGGCCGCCCCGATCTCGCCCAGCACGAGGGTGCCGATATGCAGCCCCATCCCGATCCGGATTTCCGGCGCGTCTTCCTGTGCCAGCCGCTGATTGAACTCCTGCAGGGCGCGGCTGACGCCGATTGCCGCCTGAATACCGGCCCGCGCCGAACTGGCGGCGTCACGGGTGTCGAACACCGCCAACAGCCCGTCGCCAAGGTATTTGTCCACCACACCGCCCGCTTTCGTGATTGCGGGCACGATGGCGTCAAAGAACCGGTTCAGCAGGAAAACAACGTCATATGGCAACTGCCCCGTGGTACGGGCGGTAAACCCACGCATATCCAGAAACAACACTGCCAGTTGCCGTTCCTGCCCCTGACTGGCATGCGCGCGGTTGCGCCCACCTTCGGGCCGAAAGACGCGGAATACCGTCGCCGGGTCCATCGGGCGGATCTGGCAGGCCAGCCGCATACCGGGCGGGGCATCGATGGCGGCAAGGCTGCGCGCCTCGACCGTGCCCGGCGGATGCAGCAGGTCGGCGCCTTCCTCGACGATGACCCGGCAGGTGGTGCAGCGCCCCTTGCCGCCGCACAGGGCGGTATGCGGCACCGCGTTGGCAAGCGACATCTCCAGCAGGGTCATGCCTTTTTCCGAGCGGATTTCCGGGCCGTCCACGTATTGAATTCGCACCGAATGTCTGCGTCGCCACATCTTGCGACCCAGATGAAAGGCCAGCGCCGCCGCCAGTGCCGCCCAGAACGCCATAAGGGCGTTATCCTTGACGCTGAACATCGCCTCGAAGGCTTCGGGGCTGGGCCAGTTATAGTGTTCGATATACTGCTCGCGCAGGAACTCATCGGAAAAATCGGCCCAGATCCGCCGCCCTTCGGTCAGCAACCCGGCCAGTGCAAAACAGGGGACAAACACCGCCAATCCGATCAGATAGGGCACCATCCCCGACCACCAGCGGGTCAGCCGCAACCACATGTGCAGGCCGATGCAGCCATGCACCCAGACGATGAGCAGCAGCAGGCTCTGCATCCAGATGGCCGGACCAGGCCACATCAGCGCGATGATATAGCCCATCTCGTCATTGACGTCATAGATTTCATGGGCATAGCGCGTCTGCACAAGATGCGAGATCAGCTGTAGCGGAATCAGTAGGCCAAGAACAATCTGCAGGGCCGAACTGAACGGCATGCGCAATGTCCTGCGCCGCGCAACCGAAACCAGCGCCAGACCGGCATGGATCAGCAGTGCCGCATATAGAACGATGCTCACAAGACCGTGCCGCGACACCATTGTCCGACCGTCCTGCATGTCGTGCAGATAGTCGGTATGGAACAGGCCCAGACCGATGTTGAAAAAATGGAAAAAGGCAAAGGTGAGCAGGATCAGCCCGGTTACGATCCTGAGCCGTGTCGTCCAGTTGCCTCGCCAGAGAACACTTGCCACTTGCGCCTCCGGTTTGCTTTTCGCGCCAGGGTCAACATTGTGAGGCGCAGACCGGGATGGTCAAGCCCCACTCTCGCGATTGTCACCGGGCCAGCCCGTGCCGGGGTTTGCCCGGGGCACCGCCGGGGACGGGCCCACCAAGCTGGCGTGGTCAAGGCCAGGTTGCGAGGGAGGGCAATGAATCATGCCCTGCACGACCGCAGCAGAATTCTCCGGACCGGGCCGGAGAATTCCGGCATCCGTTCAGTCCTGTTCGGCCAGGAACCGTTCGGCATCCAGTGCCGCCATGCAGCCCATACCGGCGCTTGTCACCGCCTGACGATAGACATGGTCGGTCAGATCGCCCGCTGCAAAAACGCCGGGGATCGAGGTTTCGGTGCTGCCCGGTTTGGTCACGACATAGCCGCCCATATGGGTCTCCAGCGTGTCCTTGACCAGCTCGTTTGCGGGCGCATGGCCGATCGCCACGAACACGCCCTTGCAGGGGATTTCGGTGATCTCGTCGGTCTTGACGTTCCGGACCCGAACGCCTTCGACGCCCAGCGGCGCATCGGTGCCGATCACCTCTTCCAGCGTGTGGAACCACAGCGGCACGATCTTTTCGTTCTTCAGCAGCCGGTCCTGCAGGATCTTTTCCGCCCGCAGCTCGTCGCGGCGGTGGATCAGGGTCACCTTGCTGGCGAAATTGGTCAGGAACAGCGCCTCTTCGACGGCGGTGTTGCCGCCCCCGATCACCACGATTTCCTGCCCGCGATAGAAAAAGCCGTCACAAGTTGCGCAGGCCGACACGCCAAAGCCCTTGAACTTGTCCTCGGACGGCAGGCCCAGCCATTTCGCACGCGCGCCGGTGGCCAGAATGACCGCGTCAGCGGTATAGGTGGTGCCGCTGTCGCCCTTGGCGGTAAACGGCCGTTTGGACAGGTCCAGATCGGTGATGATGTCGCCGATGACCTCACATCCCATCGCAGCGGCATGCTCTTGCATCTTGATCATCAGATCGGGGCCCTGAACTTCGGTGAAGCCGGGATAGTTCTCGACCTCGGTTGTCGTGGTCAGCTGGCCGCCGGGCTCGATGCCCTGCACCAGTATGGGTTCCAGCATGGCCCGGCTTGCATAAACGCCGGCGGTATAGCCCGCAGGCCCCGACCCGATGATCAGAACCTTGGTGTGACGTGTCTCGGTCATGGTGCCCCCGTTTTCTGCCCGAATGAACCTGATGGTCTCGAACGAGGGATATAGCGGCGCAGGCCACGCTCTTAAAGCCCCAAGATGATCCGCCCCTGTTCCCGCAGCGCCCTCAGCCGAGGCCAAATATGTCTTTGAGATTAAAGAATGTTGCGCGGGTGCGAAATAATATTGCGCCCAACCGGGGCGCTGCTATAAGAACCGAAAAACCCAGGAGCATTTTATGGTCGCTACACGGCTGGACGAAATTGACCGCAAGATTCTTTCCGAATTGCAGGCGGACGGTCGCATGACCAATGTCGAACTCGCAAAACGTGTGGGAATATCCGCTCCGCCCTGCCTGCGCCGGGTGCGCACCCTGGAAGAGGCCGGGTATATCCGGGGCTATCACGCCGATGTCAACGCCCGTGAACTGGGGTTCGAGGTTCAGGTCTTTGCCATGGTCGGTCTGGACAGCCAGGCCGAGGTCGAACTGCGCGCCTTCGAGGAACGCTGCCGCAACTGGCCGCTGGTCCGGGAATGCCACATGCTGAACGGCGAGGTGGATTTCATCCTGAAATGCGTCTCACCCGATCTCAGCAGCTTTCAGCAATTCCTGACCGGAGAGTTGCTGACCACGCCAAACGTGGCCAGCGTCAAGACGTCGCTTGTCATTCGAGGCGCAAAGGACGAACCCGGCGTTCCGTTTGACGTCCTGGAAGAACGCCTGAACCGAAGCGCCTGATCGCGACCGCGCCCGAAGGCGAGGTCGAAGACGGCAGAAACGCCGCGATGGTCAGTGAGAAAACCCAGCTGAGAAGCAGATGCATGGCGTTTCCCCTCAGGCCGTGATCGCGTCGATTTCGCCGTCACCGGCACGCGGAAATGCCAGGGGGCCGAAATCGCTGAGCGTGTGAATGTGCTCGAACAGGCTCAGGTACAGCTCACGCAATGTCTGACCCAGAATGCGTACGGCATTGATGCCGGGGTGATAGGTCTCGAACTGGATGCCGTCGACATTGATCACCGCGTGTTTCTTCAGGCAGATGTGAAACAGCTCGACCGGGGTGGGCGGAATGGTTTCCACCACGCTCATGCCGTCCACGAATTCCTGCACCGGCGTCAGCATCGGGGACCCGCTGGACAGGTGGCGCAGATGCGCGGGCGTGGCCAGAATGCGCGCCGCCGGCCCGGCAATGACCCCCGACATCGGTTTCTGGATGCCGAACGTGTCGGCCATGAACCGGGTCAACGGATGGGTCCGCCCCCGCGCGTCGGGACGCCCCGGCAGCAAGGTGATGGAGCCTTTCCACAAGACTTCCTGCGAGCCGTCCTGAGTGGCGACGTGATCTCCGGGCAGCAGGTCCTCGATGGCCATCGGCCCCTGATCGGTCTCGATCAGCGATCCGCGCGAAAAGGCGCAGAACGCATCCTCGAACAGCGGCAGGGCCGGTGCGATATGGCGTTTCTGGATGATGTCACCGTTGGCGGCCTTGGCGCAGACCTCGTAACGCCTGAGTTGCGGCCGGTTCTGACCGCGCAGCGCAGCCGGGTCCTGCAGCAGCGCAGATGTTTCAACAGCATTGCGCGCCGCTCGCGTTAACGAATATGGAATAGACATTCGTATTCCGTCCCCTTCATTCCTGCCATATTTTGGGCAGCCCCCTCAGACGGCCTTGAATTGGCATACAGGTTTAATGTCCTGAAACGGTCGCAATAACCGCGCTCGATGCAGCGGCAATGGCCTAAAAAGCGAGCGATTTGATGCTCAACTTTGGTCAAAACGATGACCCCCCAAAACAGAACTCATAACAAGCAGGCAAAAAAGCCCACCACACTCACACGCCCCGGAACACCGCGCACAGTTGCGGTTCAGATCCACATCGGCCCAGGGCGCTTGCCGATACGGACGATCCAAAAGGCCGGCAGCTTGGCCTTCCGGAGATATCTCACACTCACTCACATTCGAGTGATGTTGTCTGAACGACCCGATTTCAGCTTCCAGGGCATTGGCAGCACGTGATCCCTGGCAGTTGCGATCACCGACCTGATAAAGCGTGAACCGGTTTTCATTCTTCCCCTTCCTTCAGCGGGCTTTGCACCCGTCCAGCTTGGATAATTCCAAAATGAAATGGTTTTGCGGCGCCCTTAGGGCCGATCCGGGAAAAAAAGAGGACAAATTTGCGCGTCTTGCGGACTCCTTTCCTGTCTGCGCCAGATTTCGACTGTGCGTGCAACGCACTTAACCGGTTGAGGTCAGGTGCATTTCCACAGCTGATTCACAGGAAATTAGATACAAATTTTTGGGCGGGATCGTGGCGGTTTTGCCTTAATTTGGCCGCAAAGCCTCAAAGTCGTATCGCCGATATCAACCGGCCATAGTCGACTTCGCCCGCATGTGTGGCCCGGCGATAGGAATAAAACCGGTCAGGGTCGGAATAGGTGCAATGCCGGGTCCATTCCGCGGCCCCGATTCCGGCCTGCCGCAGCCGGTGCAGCCCATAGGCGGGCAGGTCGAACAGCATCCGGTCGCCATTGCCGTTGGCAAAGAACCGGGTGTTGTCCATGTCCTCCATCAGGAAATCGTCCAGGAACTCCGGCCCTACCTCATAGGCGTTCTGCGAGATCGTGGGACCGATTGCCGCAACCGTGTTTTCGCGCCGCGCACCCAGCGATTCCATCGCATCCAGCGTGGCCTCCAGCACTCCGCCCAACGCGCCGCGCCATCCGGCATGGGCGGCCCCGATGACACCGGCCTTGTGATCGGCAAACAGCACGGGCTGGCAATCGGCGGTCAGGATGGTCAGCGCCAGCCCGGGCACCGCCGTCACCAGCGCATCGGCCTTGGGCCGTTCGTCCAGCGGCTCTGTCACGATCACCACATCGGCGGAATGCACCTGATACACACCGACCAGATCGGTGGCCGTCACCTTCATGGCGTCCGCCACGCGGGTGCGGTTCAGGGCCACGGCGTCGTTCAGGTCCGTTGATCCGACACCGCAGTTCAGCCCCGAGAATATGCCCGAAGACGCCCCGCCGCGGCGGCTGAAGAAACCGTGGTGTGCCGGGGTCAAAAGGTCTGACGTCAGTATTTCCAGCGTCATGGGTCCAATCCGGGTGGTGGTGAGGATGACGCAGGATAAAGCGCCATTGTCTTGAACAGGTTTCCCATTTCCTCGGGGTGCGTCAACCTGCGATGCGCGGCAATCAGCGCATTCAGGTCATTTTCTGCCTTTCCCTGCGCCAAGGCCTGTGCGCGGGCGGTGATGCCGAGGCGTTCCAGAAACACGCCTTGGGTGGTCAACCGGCTATGCGCGCAACCCGTGGCGCGGGCGGCCTCCGCCAGCACCTCGAAATCCACATGCGCGGTCAGATCCGCCTGTCCCGGATCGGCCAGCGGATCGGCGCGGTCATGCGCGCGCAGGGCCTGAAACGTATCTCCCAGCGACCGCCAGTCGCCATAGTCGATTACCAACGCCGCGCCGCCATGGCGCGCTATGCGCCCGGCAACGGCGGCAGTAACCGGCGCGGCGGCAGGGCACAGCTCGACCAGATCGCCCTCGCGCGTGTCACCCAGCCGGTAATCCAGCGCGGCCTGTTGCGCCTGCGCGCCCAGACCAAAGGCCAGCCTACCGTCCCTTTCGCCAACCAGCCGCTCGCGCCAGCCGGCGCCGTCGCGGAGGAACTGCCGCACCGGCAGGGCGTCAAAGAACTCGTTGGCGACCAGGAACAACGGTGCATCCGGCAGGTCTTCGACCTTGTCCAGCCAGCGCGGGCTGGCCTTGGTCAGGGTGTCGGCCTGAACCTGTCGCAGCGCTCGGGACGCTTCCACCAGAACCACGCGGGCCGCCTCGTGAAAACCGGGAACGCCGCGCGTCGTGCGCAGGATATCGGCCATCAACGTCCCGCGTCCGGGGCCAAGCTCGGCCAGCGTGAAGGGGGCGGGGCTCCCCTGATCCAGCCAGCTTTGCGCCAGCGCCAGCCCCACCAGTTCGCCGAACATCTGGCTGATCTCGGGCGCGGTGGTAAAATCGCCCTCAGCGCCAAGCGGGTCGCGGGTAGAGTAATAGCCGTGCATGGGATGCAAAAGGCATTCGGCCATGTAATCCGCGACCGTCATCGGCCCATCCTGCCGGATGCGCCCGATCAGTATGTCGCGCAGGCTCATGCCCGCGCCCGCCTGGCCCGCCAGACGAACCACAGGCCAACGGCGATCATCGGCAGCGACAGCACCTGTCCCATCGTCAGGCCATAGCCGCCGGCCTGCCACGCCAGCCCCAGCGGATTGCCGTCCGAGACGAATTGCGCATCCGGTTGCCGAAAGAACTCGACGACAAAGCGCGACAGGCCATAGCCCGCCAGAAACACGCCCAGAATCAGGCCCGGTTGCCGGAACCCGCCACGCCGGTAGACCAGCCACAGCAACAACGCGCCCAGCAGCAGCCCTTCCAGCCCGGCCTCGTAAAGCTGCGAGGGGTGGCGCGCGCAAACCCCTTCGACCTCCGGGCAATACTGCGCCATCTCACCGGGAAAGATCACCGCCCAGGGTACATCGCTTGGCCGCCCCCACAATTCGGCATTGACGAAATTCGCCAGCCGCCCCAACAGCAATCCGGGCGGCACCGTGTGGGCGACCAGATCGGCCAGCGGCAGGGTCGGGATCCGGTGTTTTCGGGCAAACAGAAACGCGGCGACGATCACGCCCAGCATGCCGCCATGAAACGCCATGCCGCCTTGCCAGACTTTCAGGATGTCGGCCGGGTTCTGCAGGTAATATCCCGGCTGATAGAACAGGACGAATCCCAGCCGTCCGCCCAGAATGACGCCCAGAATGATCCAGGTCAGCAGGTCCTCCAGCTGCCGTGCGCTCATCGGTGGCGCCTGATCCGGCCACAGGGCGGGACGGCGCAATGCCGTCAGCGCCATGCGCCACGCGATCAGAATACCCGCGATATAGGCCAGCGCATACCAGCGCAGCGCGAACTCCATCCCGAAGATCGAGATCGAGAACAGTTCGGGCGAAAGGTCGGGAAAGGGGATCACTGCCTGCATGTGCGTCTCATTGCCCGTGGTTTGAGGGGCAAGTCAACCTTGAGCCTGCCGCGCTTGTGACCCATATAGAGGACAACCGCGACACGGGAGTAAAGACATGCAGACCCGCAACAAGATTCTTGACGACATTTCCCAACTGATGACCAACGCCATGGGCGTGGCCCAGGGCGCGCGGGAAGAGGCCGAGACCGCGATGAAATCGATGATGGACCGTTGGCTCGCCGACCGCGACTTTGTGACCCGCGAGGAATTCGATGCGGTGCGCGCGATGGCCCAGAAGGCGCGCGAAGAAAACGCCGCGCTGCGAAAGCGCATCGCCGCGCTCGAGGCCAAACAGGGCGACTGATCGCCGCTGACGCCGGAATTTCGGGAATAAACAACCATTCCGAGCAACCCGCCGGGGCTGCGCGGTGAGGTGTATTCTGCCGTTCCGCTTGCTTAATGCAAGAAAAAGCTGCATCAAACGTCGATATTTTGATCGCCGTTGCCGTCTGTCCACAACTTATTGCTGTTATCCCCAAAAATGGGGGTTGTCAGGAAAGCAACCACATCGCACCATATCTTGTACAGACCCAAGGCTGACGCCCGGTTTGTAGAGCAGGCAACTAGCGCTGGGGCGCTGCCAGCCCCAAACCGCTAGAGATCAGTGAGGTGTAACATGGCCCTTTCCGAGCAGTATCTGGAAGAAGACATCCATCCGATCGACATCGTCGAACATCTGGCCGAACATCACGAATGGGATTTCGACCGCATCGGGGACGATCAGATCGCCATGGCGGTCGAAGGCCAGTGGCGCACTTATTCGATCACCCTGGCCTGGTCCGGTTTTGACGAGACGCTGCGCATGGTGTGCTCGTTCGAGATGGAGCCGCCGGAAGAGCGCATTCCGCAGCTCTACGAATTGCTCAACGCAATGAACGATCAATGCTGGGCCGGCGCCTTTACCTATTGGGGCGGGCAAAAGCTGATGGTCTATCGCTATGGTCTGGTTCTTGCGGGCGGCCAGACGGCCAGCCCCGAACAGATCGACACCATGATCACCGCCGCCGTGCTGAGCGCCGAGCGCTATTATCCGGCGATCCAGCTGGTGACCTGGGGCAACCGCAGCTCTGCCGATGCGATGCAAGTCGCCATTGCAGAGGCCTACGGTCGCGCGTAAACCTGCGCCCCGAACCTTAACACGGGGGAGGGGCTTTTCATGGACATGGAACGTGTTGCCGAACAGGGGCTGGTGCTTCTGGGATGCGGCAAGATGGGGTCGGCGATGCTGGCCGGGTGGCTGGAACACGGGCTTCCGGCCGCGTCGGTCTGGGTGATCGATCCGTATCCGTCCGACTGGCTCAAGGCGCAGGGCGTCAACATCAACGCCCCGCTGCCCGAAGCGCCCGCCGTGGTGCTGGTGGCGGTCAAGCCGCAGATGATGGGCGAAGCGCTGCCTGCGATCAAGGCGCTGGGCGGCGGGCGCACCCTGTTCGTCTCGGTCGCCGCCGGAACCTCCATCGCCACATTCGAAAAAGTTCTGGGCACGGCGACGCCCATCATCCGCGCCATGCCCAACACCCCGGCCGCCATCCGTCAGGGCATCACCGCGCTGATCGGCAATGCACACGCCTCCGAGGCCGATATGGACCAGGCCGAAAGCCTGCTGTCGGCGGTGGGTCAGACCGTTCGCCTTGACGACGAATCCCAGATGGATGCCGTCACCGGGGTCAGCGGGTCCGGCCCGGCCTATGTGTTTCACCTGATCGAAACGCTGGCCAAAGCGGGCGAGGCGCATGGCCTGCCGCACGAGCTTGCGATGAAACTGGCCAAATCCACCGTCGCCGGCGCCGGGGCGCTGGCCATGGCAGCCGACGAAGACCCCGCACAGCTGCGCATCAACGTGACCTCGCCCAACGGCACCACACAGGCCGCGCTCGAGGTGCTGATGCACCAGGAAACCGGGTTCCCCGACCTGCTGCACCGCGCGGTCAAGGCCGCAACCAACCGATCCAAGGAGCTCTCGCGTGAGTGAAATATCGTTTGACGACTTTCTGAAAGTGGATGTGCGCGTGGGCGAAATCATCCGTGCCGAACCCTTCCCCGAAGCCCGCAAACCTGCGATCAAGATGTGGATCGATTTCGGTGACGAGATCGGTGAACGCAAGACCTCGGCCCAGATCACCGCGCATTACGATCCGGCCACTCTGGTCGGCAAGCAGGTGATGGCGGTGGTCAACTTCCCCCCACGCCAGATCGGCAAGTTCATGTCCCAGGTTCTGGTGCTGGGCCTGCCGGACGAAAGCGGCGAAATCGTTCTGATCGGCCCCGACGGCAAGGTGCCGCTGGGCGGAAGGATGCACTGATGAAACTCTGGATCGCCCGCCCGATGACGCCAGCGGTCGAGGCGCGGGCGCGCGCCGAATTCGGTGCCGAGATTCGCGACGGCAATACGCCGCTCTCCGGTGACGAGATGCGCCGCGCCCTGACCGATTTCGACGTGGTGGTGCCCACGCTGGGCGATCTGTTCTCGGCCGGGGTCTTTGCCTCGGTGCCGCAACCCCGCTGCAGGCTGCTGGCCAATTTCGGCGTCGGCTACAACCACATCGACACGCAGGCGGCAAAGGCAGCGGGAATTGCCGTGACCAACACGCCGGGCGCCGTCACCGACGCCACCGCCGACATTGCCATGACGTTGCTGCTGTCCACCGCCCGCCGCGCGGGCGAGGGCGAGCGGCTGGTGCGCTCGGGTCAGTGGCAGGGCTGGCACCCGACCCAGATGCTGGGCCATCACGTCACCGGCAAGCGCGTCGGCATCGTCGGCATGGGCCGCATCGGACAGGCCATCGCCCGGCGCTGCCACTTCGGTTTCGGCATGCAGGTGGCCTATGTGGCCCGCAGCCCGAAACAGCTCGATTTCCCGGCTGATGCCGCCGCCGATCTGCCCACATTGGCGGCCTCGGTCGATTTCCTGATCGTCGCGGTCCCCGGCGGTGTCGAGACCCGGCACCTGATCGGTGCCGAAATCCTGAAGGCGATGAAACCCACCGGCCTGCTCGTCAACATCGCCCGTGGCGAAGTGGTGGACGAACCCGCCCTGATCGCGGCCCTGCAAACCGGCGAGATCGCTGGCGCCGGGCTGGATGTTTACGAGTTCGAACCAACGGTCCCCGAAGCACTGCGCGCGATGGACAACGTCACCCTGCTGCCGCATCTTGGCACCGCAACCGAAGAGGTGCGCAGCAACATGGGCCACATGGCGCTCGACAATGTCGCCGCCTTCGTCGCAGGCCACGATCTGCCCAACGCGGTGAACTGAACCACATGCGCTCCCGCCCGCCGCAGGCGCATCAGGGATGCGCCACCGCCGGTTGGGCCGGGCAGCCTGCCACGGGCAGGCTGCGGTCTGATACGTGATCAGGCCGAGGGCAGATCGCCGACCGCCTCGCGCCAGTGCTTGCGGCAGAGCGAGACATAGCTCTCGTTGCCGCCAATCTGCACCTGCGCGCCTTCGGTGATGGCGCGGCCGTTCGCATCCTGCCGGATCACCATTGTCGCCTTGCGCCCGCATTTGCAGATCGTGCGCACCTCGCGCATTTCGTCGGCCAGCGCCAGCAGCGTCGCCGAGCCGGGAAACAGTCTGCCCTGGAAATCGACCCGCAGCCCGTAGGCCAGCACCGGCACATCCAGATCATCCACCGCGCGGGCCAGTTGCCAAACCTGATCCTCGGTCAGAAACTGCGCCTCGTCAACAAAAACACAGGCCACCTCGCCCTGTGCCAGCCGCGCCTCGATCATCGCAAACACATCGTCGCCCGGGCCAAAGGTGTCGGCCTCCTCGCAGATCCCGATTCGCGACGCGATTCGCCCGGCGCCCGCGCGCCCGTCGACCGCCGCCGTCATCAGATAGGTCTGCATGCCGCGCTCACGATAGTTGTGTGACGCCTGCAGCAGGACCGTCGACTTGCCGGCATTCATGGTCGAATAGTTGAAGTAGAGCTTGGCCATGCGCCGGGTCTAGACCGCCCGCGCAAAGGGGGCAAGGCGCTGTGGGCCAAAGAGTTATGCGATGATACAACGTTACACGACGCCGCCGCCACGGCAACGGGGCCTGAGCCAACGCTCGTTCGGGGATGGTCAACCCATAACCGCAACGACGACGTCATTGGCCATCATCTGACCGGAAAGGAGCGGGGCGATCAATTTTGCCCCGCCAACACTCACTACCAGCAGGAACTGCCGCCACTCACTCACAAAATCCCTCGTTTGTCTGAGGGATAGCCAAGGTATGACATTTGAATTAATACTCTGAAATGGGAAATTTCCTGACCCTTTCCCCCGGAAACAAAAAAGGGTCGGCAGAGGCAGTTATTCGATGAGGCGAAAATGGCAGATATCTGCGCCTATCTGAAGAAACACACCGAGGCGCTGGTCAAGGATGTCGGGATCGAGGCAGCCTGCGAGATCACCGGCAAATCCAAGGCGACGCTGGGCCGGTACTATTCCGACAATGCCGAACATTCCGACCGCTTCATGCCGGTGGATGCGGTCGCCAAGCTTGAGGCCAAATCCAGCTATCCGCACGTGACCTCGGCGCTGGCGGACCTCAAGAACATCACCCTGTCCTACAACGGCCGCAACTCGGACGAGCCCAGAACCGGCGGCGTGAATTCCGACGTGATCGCGCTCAGCCAGCGCTTTGCCATGCTGATGAGCGAATACCAGGAAGCGATGGAAGACGGCATCATCACCGTGAACGAGGCCAAACGCCTGCTGCGCGAAACCGTGCAACTGCAACAGGTGCTGATCGACATGAAACTGCACCTCGAAGAGGAAAGCACCTGATAGCGGGCCGGTTTGTCGCTTTTGCAGCCGACTGTCGGGGCCGCCCCGTTTCCATCGCGCCTGCCGATAGGTGACGGCTGTGCGGACTTTGCTGCCTTTTGCCTGCGCAGCTATTGCTGACGCAGCATCGCTTCGCACATGCGGCGACACTCTTGCTGCATCACCGTGCATTTCACAGAAGCGGTCACTGGTTGTTGGTATCGAAGGGCTGATCCAAACCCTGTTTTTGCTGCAAGTGTTTGGACACGAATGGCGCGGTCAAAACCGGCCTTGCGGTAAACGAAACGTAGGTCCGCTTTGGTGATCGGCCTTCAGTGTTTCTGAAGTGCACGCTCGATAGGAAACAGGCTGCGATGAAGCTGCGGACACATAGGTCGGTGAACCTCCAAACCAGAGGCTCTCATAAGGATTTTCCGATCCAGTCCAGGAAAAGCTCGGCCCCGGCCTTGGTGTTGCCGCTCCGCGTTACCGAGCAAAAATACCCGCGCGCGGTTGCGCGTTCATGGGCGCTTGCTATTACCAAGCTGCCATTCTCAAGGAATTCGCTGAGGATCGGTTTCCAGCCGATGCCGATCCCAAGCCCGTTCTGAATCGCGCGCAAATAGACCATGTAGCTGTGAAAGCTGTCATGTGATGCGGTCCGAGCCGGCACCAACCCGGACCCGGCAAAGAACCGATCCCAATCGGCGCTGTGGTCAGAATTGGCGAGATGCAGCAACCTCTGTTGTACCAGAACCGGTAATTCCATCAGCTTGCCATCAACCAGCAAATCGGGATGACAGACCGCAACCATGGTTTCGCCAAAGATCAAGCGGCTGTCCGCCCCGTCCAGCCCACCGGTTCCAAACAAGATCACAATATCGCAGTCCCCTGGATCGAAATCGGCATTCTGGTCCCGGGTGATGATCTGCAGCTTGGTCTCGGGAAAGGCGGTCTGAAACTCGGCCATGCGCGGCAACAGGTAGAGGCTGGCAAACCCGATACTGGCGCTGACCACTATCGTTTCATCCTGGGTTCGGGCACGCACTGTATCCAGCCCATCGCGGATTGCGGAAAAGCCGTTTGCGACGGCCCCTGCCAGCATCTGGCCTTCTTTTGTCAGGGTCAGGCGCGGTTTGGAGCGGATGAACAGTTCCACGCCCAGTTCCGCCTCAAGCGCGGCCACATGGCGGCTGATCGCCGGCTGCTGGACGTTCAATTCCTTACCCGCCCGCGAAAAACTGAGATTGCGCGCGGCCGCTTCGAATGCGTTGATCTGGTGAAATGGGATTGGGCGCGTCATTTATCATTCTCCTCATGAATGATTTTCATTCACCATTTCCACCTTTCCTCTTTTTTTCAAGCACGCAATGCTCGATCAAGCTGTGGTAAAGGAATGATCTGTGAAGAAACAGATTCTCGCCTTGGGGGGCGACGGGATCGGCCCGGAGATTTTGGATCAAGGGCTGCGTGTCACGCAGCACCTTGCGGCGCGGGCCGGGATCGAGCTTCGGATTCAACGGGGCTTGCTCCATGGTGCGTCCTGGGAGGCGCATGGCACCTTTTGCACGGACGAGGTTTTGGCAACTGCGCGTACCTCGGATGCTGTACTGATCGGCGCAGTGGGTGGTCCGCAATGGGACGATATCCGGGTGCCCGGTGGGGCCGAGTGTCAGGATGGTCTGATGTATCTGCGCCACCATCTGCAAACCTATCTGGGGCTGCGTCCCGCGCGGGCATGGGGGCCGCTGTTGGATCGCACGCCCTTCCGCGCAGGCGTGGCGGACCACGCGGATGTCCTGATCCTGCGCGAAATGTGCGGCGGGGCGATGTTCGCGATGGAACGCGGCCAGCGCAGGGTGAACGGTTTGCGGCAAGGCTATGATCTGACCGCCTATGACGAGGCCGAGGTGGCCCGGTTCGCCCATGGCGGGTTTCAACTCGCACGCAAGCGGCGCGGGCGGCTGGTCAGCTGTGACAAATCCAACGTAATGGAAAGCTACAAACTGTGGCGCGCTGTCGTGAGCGAAGTGGCGCGGGATTACCCGGACGTGGCGTTTGAGAACATGTTCGCGGATAATTGCGCCTATCAGTTGATGATGCGCCCGCATGATTTTGACGTGGTGATCGGCTGTAACCAGCTTGGCGATGTGCTCAGCGATCTGACCGCGGTTTATGCCGGGTCATTGGGGATGCTGCCCTCCGCCTGTTTGTCCGACAATCCAGGCAAGGGGTCGGTTTTCGGCCTGTATGAAAGCACCGCCGGATCGGCTCCGGATATCGCGGGGCAAGGGATTGCCAACCCGGTGGGCACAATCCTGTCCGTCGGGATGATGTTCACCCATAGTTTCGGTGTGCAGGGCATTGAGGCCCGGATCGAACACGCGGTGATGGACACCCTGCAAGCGGGTATCATGACGCCCGATCTGGGTGGCAATGCCACCAGCGCGGACATGAGTGATGCCATTCTGGAAAGGCTGAGCGCATGAGCGGGTTTGACTATGTCATTGCCGGCGGCGGATCCGCCGGATGCGCCTTGGCGGCGCGTCTGGCCGAGGACCCGGAGGTCTCGGTCTGCCTAATCGAGGCAGGCGGCAGGGGGCGCGATCTGTTCATTCGAATGCCTGCTGGCAACGGATTTGTCTTTGGCAATTCCAGGCTGGACTGGGGCTATCAATCTGTGCCGCAACCGGGGCTGAACGGGCGGTCGATCTACTATCCGCGCGGCAAGGCTCTGGGCGGGTCGTCCATCGTCAACGGCATGATCTACATGCGCGGCGTGGCGGCGGATTACGATGGCTGGCAGGTGCCGGGCTGGTCCTATGCGGACGTTTTGCCCTATTTCCGCCGCTCGGAAGGGTCGCGGGATCGGCGCGACGCATGGCACGGCACACACGGCCCGCTGAAAACCGAACCCGCGCGGAATTTCGGCGAGATGGAGCAGGCCTTTCTGCAGGCAGCCGCGCAGGCTGGTCACCGGCAGATCGACGATTTCAACGGCGCATTGCGCACCGGGGTCGCTCGCAATGACAGCACCGTGTCCAGAGGCGTGCGCCAGTCATCGGCAATCGCCTACCTCAAGCGCCCGCGGCAGAACCTGACGATCCGCACCGGAACACAAATCGAGCGCCTGGTGATCGAGAGGGGCAGGGCCATCGGCGTTGAAACCCTGACCGGAGAGGTGATCCGCGCCGCGCGCGAGGTGATTGTCTGTCAGGGGGCGTTTGGCACGCCGCATCTGCTGATGCTGTCCGGGATCGGCCCGGCGGACCATCTGGCGGAACACGGGATCGACGTGGTGGCGGACCTGCCGTCTGTTGGCACGCATCTGGCGGACCACCCGGATGTGTCGATGCAATGGGGCTCGGACCGGGTGGACCTGAGCCATGCGAGATATCAGCGGCTGGACCATGCGGCGCGGCTGATGGGACACTGGCTGTTGAACGGCGGCGGGCCCGGCGGTGGCGCGTTCTTTTCCACGGTGCTGTTTCACGCGTTCGACGACCCGGCCCTGCCCGAACTGGAGGTCTTCATGACCCCGATGGTGGTCGATGAAAATCTGGGCAACGGCGCTGGTGAAGACGTGCCGCTGCTGCAACGGCTGGGCCGCAAGCTGTTGGTGCGGGGGCGCAAGATGGCCCGCCCCGGCGTGCAGATCGACATCAACCTCGAACGCCCCCTGTCGACAGGCACCGTCAGGCTGGCCAGTGCCGATCCCCGGGCGCATCCCGTCATCGACCCGAACTACTTCGCCCACCCGGCAGATATGGACGTGCTCAAACGCGGCGTTGCGGTGATGCGCGAGGTGATGGCGCAGGAGCCGATTGCCCGGTTGGTGACCGGCGAGATCGGCGCGTGGAAGAATGCGCGCAGCGATGCCGAGATCACCCAAGCCATCCGCGAGACAGCCTATACTGGCCACCACCCGGCCTGCACCGCCCGCATGGGCGACGTTCTGGACAGTGAGTTGCGGGTGCATGGGATCGAAGGCCTGCGGGTTTGCGATGCCTCGGCCATGCCCGCGCAAATCACTGGAAACCTCTATGCGACCGTGATCATGATGGCGGAAAAGGCCGCCGACTTGATCCTGGGCCGCAGTCCCTTGCCCCCTGAATACCCGCTGGAGCGTACCGCATGAGCAAGATCGAAACCTACAAGTATTTCGCTGGCAATGACTGGCACGCGCCTGCCGAGGGTGGCTATATCGACAGCGAAAACCCTGCGAACGGTCAGGTCTGGGCACGGGTGCCCGATTGCCGTCAGGCGGATATCGACCGGGCGGTCGCGGCAGCAAAATCCGCGTTCTACGAAGGGCCCTGGGGCCGGATGCAGCCAGCCGAACGCGGGCGCCACTTGCGGCGGATTGGCGACGTGATCTCGAAACACGCCGACAGGCTGGGCGCGGTAGAAACGAGGGACAATGGCAAGCTCCCTTCGATGATCACCCCCGGCCTGCGCGCGGGCGCATGGCTGGTCGACAGCTGGCACTACTATGCAGGGCTTTGCGACAAGTTCGAAGGCCGCCTGATCCCGGCCGAGGTCCCCGACATCCACAATTACGTCAAATGGGAACCCTTCGGTGTTGTGGCGCAGGTCTTGCCGTGGAACTCGCCCCTGGGCACGCTGTTTGTCAAGCTCGCCCCCTGTCTGGCGGCGGGCAATACGGTGGTGCTGAAACCGTCGGAGCATTCGTCCTGCTCAACGCTTGAACTGATGGACGTGCTGTTGGAGGCCGACTTGCCCGCCGGTGTGCTGAACGTGGTGACAGGCTATGGCGAGACCACAGCCGCGCCGATGATCACCCACAGGGATGTGCGCATGGTCAGTTTCACCGGCGGCACCGGGGGCGGGCGCGCCTCGGCCATCGCGGCGGCGCAGGGGGTGAAACCCGTGGTGATGGAACTGGGCGGAAAGTCGCCCCAGATCGTGCTGGCGGACGCGGATCTGGATCTGGCGGTCAACGGAGTGGCCGCAGGCATCTTCCCCCCCGGCGGGCAAAGCTGCATCTCAGGCTCGCGCCTCCTCGTGCATCGAAGCATCATTGATGAGTTCACCGACCGGCTGGTGAAAGTCGTGAAAAAGGCCCGCGTGGGTGACCCGGAGGACCCCGCCACCCAGATCGGCCCGATGGCCAACCGCCCGCATTATGACAGCATCCTGACCAGGATCGCCGCCGCCGAACAGGCGGGGCACAGGATGCTGCTGGATGGGCGCACAGCCTGCCGCGACGAAGGGTATTACATCGGCCCCACCATCTTTGCCGATGTGCCCAACAGCGCCGAACTGGCCCAGACCGAGGTTTTCGGCCCCGTCGCCAGCACCGAGGCCTGGGACGATGAAAACGACGCGGTCCGCATCGCCAATGACACGGTCTATGGCCTTGCCGCCGGGATCTGGACGCGGGATGTGACCCGCGCCATGCGCATAGCCGACCGGATCGAGGCGGGCACGGTCTATATCAACAACTACTTTAACGCCGCAACGCAAAGCCCGGTGGGTGGATACAAGCAATCGGGATACGGGCGCGAAAACGGCATCGAAGGGATGCGGTGCTTCCTGCAAACCAAATCTGTCTGGCTGTCGACCAATCCGCACCAGCCCGACCCCTTTGCCTGACAAGGAGGATACAAGATGTTCACCCTGCAGATCTCCTCGCGGATCCGATGACATGACTGCAATCGCGCAACTGGCAGGTTTCGTTCACTCTGCAGAACCGGAGAAAGACCTGCGGGGTGTCATCGCACCGGCCGTGGCAGATTGCTTTGGCTGCATTCTGGCCGGGGCGGATAGCGAGGTGGCGGAGCGCGCGGCAGCAGCCCTCGCCGCACAGGGGGCCGGGAACGCAGCTCTTTATGGACGCAACCAGACCATCAGCCCGCTCTTTGCCGCGCAGATCAACGCGGTTGCGGGCCATGCATGGGATCTGGATGATTGGGAAGAGCCGGGCAACACCCACCCCACCGTTGTCCTTCTGCCGGCCCTGCTGGCGGCGGCTCATATCACCCGCGTCAGCGGGGCCGAGTTGCTCGCGGCCTATGCCGTCGGGGCCGAAATCATCATGCGGCTTGGCGAGGCCGTGACGCTGGATCACTATGCGCGCGGGTTCCACTCGACGGCCACTCTGGGAACGATTGGCGCGGCAGGGGCGGTTGCGCGGCTACTGAACCTGAGCGAGGAACAAACCGCCCATGCACTGGCGCTGTCGGTGTCGCAGGCCACGGGCTACACGCTGCAATTCGGATCAAACGCCAAGCCATTGCAGGCCGGTTGGGCCGCCCGTGGCGGGTTGGAATCCGCGCTTCTTGCCGCCCAAGGCGTGACCGGCCAGCCGCATGTGCTGGACAGCAACAGAGGGTTCGCGGGCCTCATGGGGCGGTTCGATGCCACCCGATTTGCGCAGGCGATGGACCGGCTGGCCGCGCCATGGGCCTTGCTGGACTACGGGCTTATTCTAAAACCATGGCCGTCCTGCGGCTACACCCACCGCCTGATGACCGCGGCGCTTGACCTGCGCCCCATGGTGATAGACCGGCTGGCGGAAATCACCGCAATCCATGCCCGTATGCCCGATTTCCACGCGGAAATCCTGCCCTTCCATCTCCCGACCAGCCGCGCCGAGGCGCTGTTCTCCGCCCCCGCCTGCATTGCGCAAACACTGGTGTCCGGAAACCTGACCCTGGGCGATAGCGCGGCCGGGTTCTGGACCCATCCGGAAACGTCGCGGCTTATCAAACTCACCAAGCTAACCGCCGAACCTGCCAAGCGCCCGGATCTGAACTATGATCCCGATCAGCCGGATGCGCTGACCATAGAACTGACCAGCGGAGAGAAGTTCGAGGCACAATGCACCTACCCGTTAGGGGCGGCACAGAACCCGATGACGACACCGCAACTGGCGGCGAAATTCGCCGCACTGACCCCTGCGAAAACAGGCATATTTCAACAGATGCTGACCTGGCCCGACGCCCCCGATATCGCCGCATTTTTCCAAAGGATGGCGCAATGACACGCAAACGCACAGGCGGGCGCGCCGCCCGCATGCAAGACCGCGGCGGCGGCGCGGGTTCCGGTCCGACAACAGCTATCTGGCCCGGCATCGAAGGCGGACAATACGCGCCCCTGACCCCCGCCGAGATCGCGATGATCGACCAGACCGCCATGCGCATTCTGGAAGAGATCGGTGTCAAGGGGGCGACGCAGACCTGTATCGACACAATCTGCGCAGCCGGAGGCGAGATGACAGAGGACGGTCGCCTTTTGATGCCGGAAACGATGGTGCGAAGGGCCCTAAGCACCGCTGGTAGAGGCTTCAAACTGCACGGGCTGGATCCGGCGCATGACATCGACCCGTCCGGCAGTCGTACCCATTTCGGTACCTCCGGCGCAGCGGTCCATATCATCGACAGCAAAACCGGCGCGATCCGTAACACCACCCTGTGCGATCTCTACGATATGGCGCGTCTCGCGGAACAGCTGCCCAATATCCACATCTTTCAACGCACCGTGGTTGCACGCGACATTACCGACCCACGTGAAATGGACCTGAACACCGCCTATGCCTGTTTGAAGGGCACAGCCAAACCCACCGGTACATCCTTCGGCGATCCTGCTGTGATGGAAGAGGCCATGCAGATGTTGGCCATGATTACCGGCGGCTATGACGCGCTTCGCGCCCGTCCTCCCATGTGCGTGTCAACATGTTTTATCGTCCCGCCCTTAACCTTCGCGCAAGAGGCGCTTGGCGTCATCGAATGCGCTGCGAAATACGGCGCCCCGCTGAAACTGGTCTCTGCTGGGCAGGCGGGAGCCACCAGCCCGGCCCCTCTGGCGGGGGCAGTGGCCCAGCAAACCGCCGAAGTGCTGGCGGGCATCGTCTATGTCAACCTATTGAACCCCGGACACCCGGCCACATTTGGTGCCCTGCCGTTCGTCAGCGACCTGCGCACAGGGGCCATGTCGGGTGGATCGGCTGAACAGGGTCTGCTTATGGCAGCCTGCGCTCAGATGGCCCGTTTCTACGACATCCCCTGCGCCGTCAGCGCGGGCATGACCGACAGTAAAATGCCAGACTTTCAGGCGGGATACGAAAAGGCTTACACAGAATTGCTGGCCTCACTGACCGGGGCAAATCTGATCTACGAAGCGGCCGGAATGTACGGATCTCTGCTTGGTTGTTCCCTTGAAAGCTTCGTTCTGGACAATGACCTGATCGGATCAGTCATGCGCGCGACACGCGGGTTTGAAGTGACCGAAGATACTCTGTCTCTGGAAACCATACGCGATGTTTGCGTCGGCGGGCCGGGCCACTTTTTGGGCCATGCCCAAACCATCAACCGAATGGAAAGCGACTATTTCTATCCATCCATGGCCGACCGTCGCACGCCGCAGGAATGGGCCGCGGCACCTGACAAGGACTTGCTTGAACAGGCGCGAATACGTACGCGGGAGATGCTGGCACAGCCTGCCCCCAAACACATCAGCGATGAGCTGGATCGCGATGTTCGGAAACACTTCCCCATCCGGGACTTCGCAGGCCGCAGGAGCAACAACTAATAAAACAACAGCAAACCGGTCTTGGGTCCCAGATAGAGGATGCAACCAAACGGCAAGTCCGAGTTGGGACCGAACGACGGCTATTACTGCCGCGGCGCAACATTCTAGACCGAGCAACTGCAGCGCTTCTCGTGCTGCGAACCCGCGCAGCGAAAGATCAAGACTTCCGGTATGGGCTCAAAGCCGACACCCCCAGACCGGCTCCAACACCCAACCCGTCACCCGTGCCGTCTGACGATCACCGATCCCACCGAATACCCTGCACCGAACGAACAGATCAGGCCGATATCGCCTTCCTGCAAGTCGTCCGAATACTTGGAAAAGGCGATGATCGACCCGGCGGACGAGGTGTTGGCATAGTCCTGCAGGATATTGGGCTGTTCGCCCGGTTCCGGTTCGCGTCCCAACACTTTCTTGCCGATGAAATCGTTCATCGTCTTGTTGGCCTGATGCAGCCACAGCCGTTTCAGGTCGGTGTTCGCGATGCCCTCGGCGGCCATGTGATCGGCGATATGCTGGCTGACCAGCGGCAGCACTTCCTTGAACACTTTGCGCCCGTTCTGCATGAACTGCATGTCGCGCCGGTCCGCGACGCCGTCGGGGCGCGAGCGGCGCAGAAAGCCGTTGTTGTTGCGGATGTTGTTGGAAAACTCGGTGGCGCAGCGGGTGGACAGGATCTCGAAATGCGGCCCGCTGGCCTCGTCTTCGCGTTCGATCAGGGTCGCGGTGGCCACATCGCCAAAGATGAAATGACAATCCCGGTCGCGCCATTCCAGGTGGCCCGAGCAAATCTCGGGGTTGACCACCAGCGCCGCCCGCACCGAGCCCGAGCGCACCATGTCCGCCGCCGCCTGAATGCCAAAGGTCGCCGACGAGCAGGCCACGTTCATGTCGAACCCGAACCCCTTGATCCCCAGCGCGTTCTGTATCTCGATCGCAATCGCCGGATAGGCGCGTTCGTGGTTCGACGCCGCACAGATCACCAGATCCACATCCTCGGCGCTGCGCCCCGCCTGCGCCAGCGCCTTGCGGCAGGCATCCACCGCCATCTCGGTCATGATCCCCGGTTCGTCATCGCTGCGCTGTCGCAGGGTGGGGTGCATGATTTCGGGGTTCAGAACGCCGGCCTTGTCCATCACGTACCGGTTCTCGATTCCCGACGCCTTGACGATGAACTCCTCCGACGAATGCTGCATCGGCTCCACCCGCCCGGCAGCGATGGCCGCGGCATTTCCGGCGTTCTGCCGATCGGCATAGGCGTTGAAGGCTTCGACAAGCTCGGCGTTGGTGATCACGTTCTGGGGCGTATAGACACCGGTTCCGGTAATGGCGGGCGTGTACATGGCGGATCCTGAATGTTTTGGATTGGCTCAAAATGAAGCCGCCTCACGCGCTGATCAAGGGGAAGTGACCCAAGGGAATCCCCCCGGATCAGTGAAAAATTGCTTCATCTCTGAAATGTTTCGGTAACGGCAGGCGCCAGCCCGCCACCCGGCAGTTTTCGATGACGGCGGCAGCTCCGTCGCCAGTCCGGATCGGTGTCGCGGAATGGTACAATTCGGACAAGTGGGGGATGAAATCGCGTACAAATCGCGCACTTCATCTGTACATCGCTGAAGCCCGGGCGCCTTGACCGCGGCCCGACACAAGTTTCCCCCTCCCGGTTTACGCGGCTCAGATCAGGGGAACAAACGGCACGTCACAGGCCGCAAGCGCCAGAAGGGAGGCGAAGACCACAATGGTACGCATGGCTGATTTTCCTTGTACTGCTCGTTGAAAACAGCATTGTCCCCCGCCAGCCAAAGGTCAACGGGAGAGACAGGAGCCGGCAAGTATCAGCCTTGCAGGCTGCGCACCTCGACATCCCCCTCGGCCTGCGCCTTGATCGCCAGCGCCGCGGCATTGCTGGCGGCGGCGGTGGTGAAATAGGGGATCTTGTCATACAGCGCGATCGAGCGGATGGACTTGCTGTCCTCGACCGCCTGCGCGCCCTCGGTGGTGTTCATCAACAGCTGAACCTGCCCGTCCTTGAGCATATCGACCACGTCGGGGCGGCCCTCATAGACCTTGTTGACAACGTCGCAAGGTACCCCGTGGCCGTCCAGCCAGCTTTGCGTTCCGCGCGTGGCGACCAGTGTAAAGCCTTGTTCCACCAGCACTTTCGCCGCCTCCAGCATCGCCGCGCCCTTGTCGGCATCCTTGATCGAGATAAACGCACGACCCGAGGATGGCAGCACCATGCCCGCCCCCATCTGCGCCTTGAGGAAGGCGCGCGGGAATGAGCGATCCCAGCCCATTACCTCTCCGGTCGAGCGCATTTCCGGACCCAGAATGGTATCGACACCGGGGAATCGGGCAAAGGGCAGCACGGCCTCTTTCACCGAGAACCAGGGCATGTTCGGGTCGGCCAGAGTCATCTGGTCGGCGATCTTGGTGTCCTGCCCCTCCTTGTAGGGCGGGCGCATCGGGAAGTTCGACAGCGGCTCTCCCGCCATCACCCGCGCGGCGATCGAGGCGATGGCACTGTCGGTGGCCTTGGCGACGAAAGGCACGGTGCGCGAGGCGCGGGGGTTCACCTCGATCAGATAGATTTCATCATCCTTGATTGCGAACTGTACGTTCATCAGGCCGACGACATTCAGCGCACGCGCCAGCTTGTTGGTCTGCTCCTTGATCTGCTCGATGATCTCGGGCGAGAGCGAATAGGGGGGCAGCGAACAGGCGCTGTCGCCCGAATGAACGCCCGCCTCTTCGATATGCTGCATGATGCCGGCGACATGCACCGCCTCGCCATCGCAGAGCGCATCCACATCCAGTTCGACGGCGCCGCTGAGATAGCTGTCGAGCAGCACCGGGCTGTCGCCCGAGACCACCACCGCCTCGGCGATGTAGCGTTTCAGGTGGTCCATGTCGCGAACGATCTCCATCGCGCGACCGCCCAGTACATAGGAGGGGCGAATTACCAGCGGAAAGCCGATTTCATCTGCAATTTCAATAGCCCGCTCGTCGGTTGAGGCAATGCCGTTCTTGGGCTGTTTCAGGCTCAGCTTGTTAACCAGGTCCTGAAACCGCTCGCGGTCTTCGGCCAGGTCGATGGCGTCCGGGGTGGTGCCCAGGATCGGAATGCCCTCGGCCTCCAGCGCGTTGGCCAGTTTCAACGGGGTCTGGCCACCGAACTGGACGATGACACCGTGCAGCGTGCCGTTTTCCTGTTCCTTCGTCAGGATTTCCATCACGTGTTCAAATGTCAGCGGCTCGAAATACAGACGGTCCGAGGTATCATAGTCGGTGGACACCGTCTCGGGGTTGCAGTTGACCATGATGGTTTCATAGCCCGCATCGGTCAGCGCATAGCAGGCGTGACAGCAGCAATAGTCGAACTCGATCCCCTGACCGATCCGGTTCGGGCCGCCACCCAGAATGACCACCTTCTTGCGGTCCGACGGGCGTGCCTCGCATTCGACCTCGCCCATCATCGGGGCCTCGTAGGTCGAATACATATAGGGCGTCTGCGCTTCGAACTCGGCGGCGCAGGTGTCGATGCGCTTGAACACAGCGGTGACCCCGACCTCCTTGCGGGCCTTGCGGACTTCGGCTTCTTTCTTGCCGGTCAACTTGCCGAGGCGGGCATCGGTGAAGCCCAGCATCTTGAGCGCGCGCAACCCGGCCTCGTCGGCGGGCAGTCCTGCCTCGCGCACCTCGCGTTCGGCGTCCACGATCTCGCGAATGCGGGCCAGGAACCAGGGATCGAACTTGGTCACCGCCTGAATCTCGTCATCCGAAAGCCCGTGCCGCATCGCCTGCGCAATGGTGCGCATCCGGTCGGGGGTCTGTTGGCTGATGGCCTTGATAACGGCGGCCTTGTCGGTCACTTCCTCCCAAGGGCCCACACTCAGACCGGGAATGGAAACTTCGTCGAACCCGGTCAGGCCCGATTCCATCGAGGCCAGCGCCTTTTGCAGCGATTCGTGGATCGTCCGTCCAATGGACATCGCTTCGCCCACCGACTTCATGGCCGTGGTCAGGAACGGTTCCGCACCGGGGAATTTCTCGAAGGCGAATTTCGGAATTTTGGTGACGACATAATCGATGGTCGGCTCGAAGCTGGCGGGCGTGACCTTGGTGATGTCGTTGTCCAACTCATCGAGCGTGTATCCGACGGCCAGCTTGGCGGCGATCTTGGCAATCGGGAAACCCGTGGCCTTGGACGCCAATGCCGAAGAGCGAGACACGCGCGGGTTCATCTCGATCACGACCATCCGGCCGTCTTCGGGGTTGATCGCCCATTGTACGTTCGATCCGCCGGTTTCCACACCGATCTCGCGCAGCACGGCGATCGAGCCGTTGCGCATGATCTGGTATTCCTTGTCGGTCAGCGTCAGGGCAGGGGCCACGGTGATCGAGTCACCGGTGTGCACGCCCATTGGATCGACGTTTTCGATGGAACAGACGATGATGGCGTTGTCGGCGGTGTCGCGCACCACCTCCATCTCGTATTCCTTCCAGCCCAGCAGGCTTTCGTCGACGAGGATCTGGTTGACCGGCGAGGCATCCATGCCCGAGCGGCAATAATGTATGTAATCCTCACGGTTATAGGCGACGCCGCCGCCGGTTCCGCCCAGGGTAAAGGCCGGGCGGATGATGGCGGGAAGGCCGATGTCTTCCAACTCGTCCAGTGCCATCTGAACGCCAGCATCCAGGTCGGCTGTGCCGTTGGGTTTCTTCGGCGCGGTGACGATGGTGGCGCGGGGATTTTCCAGCCCCAGCCGGTCCATCGCCTCGCGGAACAGCTTGCGGTCTTCGGCCATCTCGATGGCCTCTCGCTTGGCGCCAATCATCTCGACGCCGAACTTTTTCAGCACGCCCATCTCTTCCAGCGCCAGTGAGGTGTTGAGACCCGTCTGCCCGCCCATCGTGGGCAACAGCGCGTCGGGGCGTTCCTTTTCGATTATCTTGGCGACGACTTCGGGCGTGATCGGTTCGATATAGGTGGCGTCGGCCAGTTCCGGATCGGTCATGATCGTGGCCGGGTTCGAGTTCACCAGGATGACCCGGTACCCTTCCTCGCGCAGCGCCTTGCAGGCCTGTGCCCCGGAGTAGTCGAACTCGCAGGCTTGCCCAATGACGATGGGGCCCGCCCCGATGATCATGATCGACTGGATGTCGGTTCTCTTCGGCATGGCCAGGTTCCTTCGGTTTTTCGCGAGTCGGCAGGCGCCCACCAAGCGCCCAAATTGTCGTGGGTTATAGGGACCGCGCGAAAAGGTGCAAGGGGGATCGGAATCTGATGCGCATTTGCCGCTTTCCCCCCTTTCGCCTGTCCCCGAAACCTCTATATCGCAGCCCACGGCAAATGGGGATGCACTTGCATATTCGTTTCGATCAGGGTCCGGCCGGTCCGGGAACGTGTTTCGACCGCCCGTCGCGCGTGATCCGCGCCGACGAACCCGCCGATGTGCCTGCAGCCCTCGCCGCTGTTGATGCCGCCCGGGCGCAGGGGGCGTGGCTGGCGGGATATGCCAGTTATGAGCTGGGCTACACACTGGAGCCGCGGCTCGCCGCGCGCATGCCGGTTGGCCGGCGGCTGCCGCTGATCTGCTTTGGTGTCTATGGTGCGCCCGGCCAATGCTCTGTAACCACAGGGGCAGGGGGGATCACCCGGTTTGCGCCGCGCTGGAACGAAGATCGGTACGGGGATGCGTTCCGCGCGGTTCACGACGCCATCGGCGCAGGTGACATCTATCAGGCGAACCTGACTTTTCCGGTCGATCTTGACCTCGAAGGGCCTGCTGTCGCGCTATATGCGGCATTGGCGCATCTCCAGCCCGTGGGACATGGCACGTTTGTCCGGCAGGAGGGATTGCCCGACCTGCTGTCGCGTTCGCCCGAGCTGTTCTTTCGCACTGATGCTCGCGGAATGATTGAAACCCGCCCCATGAAAGGCACCCAGCCGCGCAGCGCCGATCCGGCCGAGGACGCCCGCCGCCGCAACTTTTTGATCAGCGACGAAAAGAACCGGGCCGAGAACCTGATGATCGTGGACCTCTTGCGCAACGATATCAGCCGGGTGGCGGTGCCGGGGACAGTCAAGGTGCCCGAACTGTTCAGGGTCGAAACCTATGCCACCGTGCATCAGATGGTATCGCTTGTGCGGGCGCAGTTGCGCGCCGATGCCCGTTTGTCTGACATACTGAAGGCTCTCTTCCCCTGCGGTTCGATCACCGGCGCGCCAAAGATCCGCGCGATGGAAATTCTGAGCGATCTGGAACCCTGGCCGCGCGACATCTATTGCGGCACCATCGGCTGGGCCGCACCTGACGGCCGGTCCGAATTCAACGTGGCGATCCGCACGCTGATGGCCGAGGGGAACCGGGCCACGCTGAACGTTGGTGGCGGCGTCGTCTGGGACAGTACCGCAGCATCGGAATACGAGGAGGCGTTATGGAAAGCGCGCTTTGCCCGCCAACTGAGCCTGATTTCCGCCTGATCGAAACATTGGGTTATCGCTCCGGTGAAGGGTTCGCACGCCTTGATCGTCACTTTGCGCGAATGGCGCGGTCGGCGCAGGCCTTGAACATTCCATTTGACCGCTCGGCAGCAGAACTGCGGTTGCAGGCGGTGGCGGGCGACGATCCGCTGCGCTGCCGTCTGACTTTGGAGGCAGACGGTCAGTTTGGCCTGACCACCGGTGCCCTGACCGAAACCCCATCTGTCTGGCGCGTGGCGGTCGCCCCAGAGCGGCTGGACTCCGGGAATTTTTGGCTGCGGCACAAGACCACCCGGCGCGCGCTTTACGATGAGGTTCGCGCAAATCTGCGCGACGGGATCGATGAGATGATCTTTCTCAACGAACGTGGGGAAGTCTGCGAAGGTACCATCACCAATATCTTCGCGATCATGGCTGATGGCAAAATGCTGACTCCGGCGCTTTCCGCTGGTCTTTTGCCGGGAATTCTGCGTGAAGAACTGCTTGTAAAACGAGAGGTGTCCGAAGCTATACTAACTTTGAACGACTTAAGAGAAGCTCAGAGTATTCTTGCTGGCAATTCCCTGCGAGGGTTGATCAGGGTGGAAATGGCAACCTCCTGATCACTCGGCGGCGTCCCGCAGCCGATCGCGGCCAGGGTAGAGGTAGTCACGGGTGAGAGGCACCGCATCGCGCCGATGGCCAAGCTGGAACTGGAACACGGTCTGGTCCCGCTCTTCGAAAACCAGGATACAGATGGTCAGGTAAAAGCGCCACATGCGGACGAACCGCTCGTCATACATCGCGCGGACCTGATCGATATTGGCTTCGAACCGGTCCCTCCAGCAGCGCAGCGTTTTGGCGTAGTGCAGGCGCAGGCTTTCGATATCCAGGTTCCACAGGCCTGCCCGACCAATCGGCACCACCAGTTCCGACAGGGACGGTACATATCCGCCGGGGAAGATGTACTTGTTCAGCCACGGCGACTGGTTGGTCGGCGGTCCATTGCGCCCGATGGTATGGATCAACGCCACACCGTCAGGTTTCAGCAAATCGGCGACCTTGCCGAAATAGGTGTCATAGTGGGGCACGCCCACATGCTCCAGCATGCCGACCGAAACGATCCGGTCGAACTGTCCGGTCAACTCGCGATAGTCCATCAGGCGGATATCGATATGGTCCTGCATCCCGGCCTCGACCGCGCGCGCCCTGGCAGCGTCATGCTGGTTTTGCGACAGGGTCAGGCCGGTGACATGGGCGCCATGGTCCCGGGCCAAGGTCAATGCCAGCCCGCCCCAGCCGCACCCGATGTCAAGAACCCGGTGACCGGGTTCAAGGCACAGCTTGCGCGCGATATGCGCCTTTTTCGCGGCCTGAGCCTGATCCAGCGTCAGGTCCGGCGTGTCGAAATAGGCGCAGCTGTACTGCATGTCCGGGTCCAGCATCAGCCGGTAGAAATCGTCGGACAGGTCGTAGTGATGCGCCACGTTGCGTCGCGCCAGACGCAGCGTATTGCGTTGCAGGATCGGTCGCAGCAAAAACTTTGCCCGTTCGAGCCAATGATAGAATCTCGGAAGATTGCCCGCCGACAAATTGCGAATCGCAACCCTCAATACATCGTCCAGACTGCTGTCTTCGGTGGTCAGCGTGCCCTCCATCACCCCTTCGCCAAAGCCAAGCTCGGGGTTCTGGCACAATCGCCGCATCAGGTCCGGGGCATGGATCCGGAAATGGGGGCACGGGTGCGTTCCGTCACCATAGACCTCGCTGGACCCGTCTGGAAACGTCACCCGCAATGCGCCCTGAGTGACGAACCTGTTCAACACACGATCTAAAATTCTTTGCCACATCATCCTACTCTTCCCCGCTCGATGGGTGAGCGTTCTGAAACAGAAGACAAGAAATCCATATCACAGCATTGGAAATATGCACCAATTTCGTGATTTCCACCTCTTTTGGGTGACTTCCCGGTCACGATGGCGCGCGACCCTTGACTTCCCGGGCCTATCGCGGTGTATCGGCGCGACGAATTCTCCGCCCGAAGGGATATGACCGATGCACGCCTATCGCAGCCACACCTGCGCCGAACTGACTGCCGCCAATGTCGGTGACACCGTCCGCCTGTCGGGCTGGGTTCACCGCGTGCGCGACCACGGGGGCGTTTTGTTCATAGACCTGCGCGACCATTTCGGCGTAACGCAGGTTCTGTGCGACGGCGACAGCGCCGCCTTTGCCGAACTGGAAAAGGTTCGGTCCGAGTGGTGCATCCGTATCGACGGCACCGTCAAGGCGCGCGATGCGGATTTGGTGAACCCGAAGCTACCCACTGGCGAGATCGAGGTGTACGTGCGCGAATTGGAAGTGCTGGGTGCGGCGTCGGAACTGCCGCTGATGGTGTTCGGCGATCAGGAATATCCCGAGGAAACCCGCCTGCGCTATCGCTATCTGGACCTGCGCCGCGAGGCGATGCAGCGCAACATGACGCTGCGGTCCGACGTGGTCGCCTCGATGCGCCGCAGCATGTGGGATAGGGATTTCCGCGAATACCAGACCCCGATCATCACCGCGTCAAGCCCCGAGGGCGCACGCGACTTTCTGGTTCCCTCGCGTCTGCATCCCGGCAAGTTCTATGCGTTGCCGCAAGCACCGCAGCAGTTCAAGCAGCTGATCATGGTGTCAGGATTTGACCGCTATTTCCAGATCGCGCCCTGTTTTCGCGACGAAGATCCGCGCGCCGACCGCTCGCCCACCGATTTCTATCAGCTCGACCTCGAGATGTCCTTTGTCGAGCAGCAGGACGTGTTTGATACCATCGCGCCTGTACTGGCCGGTGTGTTCGAAGAATTCGGCGAGGGCCGCAAGGTGGATGCGTGGCGGGACTGGCCGCAGATTTCCTATCGCGATGCCGCGCTGTGGTACGGCACCGACAAGCCAGACCTGCGTAACCCGATCAAGATGCAGGACTGTTCCGAGCATTTCCGTGGCTCGGGTTTTGCCATCTTCGCCAAGTTGCTGGAGCAGGACGGCACCGAAATTCGAGCCATTCCCGCGCCCACTGGTGGCAGCCGCAAGTTCTGCGACCGCATGAATGCCTTTGCCCAGAAAGAAGGGCTGCCGGGGATGGGGTATATCTTCTGGCGCGATCAGGGGGAGGGCATGGAGGCCGCAGGCCCGCTGGCCAAGAATATCGGCCCCGAGCGCACTGAGGCGATCCGCCAGCAACTGGGTCTGGGCGTCGGCGACGCGGCGTTCTTCCTGGGCGGCAAGCCAAAAGCCTTTGAAAAGGTCGCTGGCAAGGCGCGTGATGTCATCGGCGAGGAACTTGGCCTGACCGAGAAAAACCGCTTTGCATTCGCCTGGATCGTCGATTTCCCGATCTACGAGCAGGACGAGGAAACCGGCAAGATCGATTTCGAGCACAACCCCTTCTCGATGCCGCAGGGGGGTATGGACGCGCTGATGGGCGATCCGCTCAAGGTGCTGGGCTATCAGTACGACCTGTCCTGCAACGGATACGAAATCCTGTCGGGCGCGATCCGGAACCACAAGCCCGAGATCATGTTCAAGGCCTTCGAGATTGCCGGATACGGCGAGGACGAGGTGCGCAAGCGGTTCGGCGGCATGGTCAACGCCTTCCAGTACGGCGCCCCCCCGCATGGCGGCTGCGCAGCAGGTATCGACCGTATCGTGATGCTGTTGGCCGATACAGTGAACATCCGCGAGGTCATCATGTTCCCGATGAACCAACGCGCCGAAGACCTGATGATGTCGGCCCCTTCGGATCCGACGTCGGATCAGTTGATGGAGCTGGGCCTGCGCGTTATCCCGCAGGATTGACACCCGAAACGCCGCCTCAAAAGGGCGGCGTCTTACTTTGAGGGACGCAATACCACACAGGGCATCGGTCTGCCTTTGGCGCCGTTGCTTGGTGTGCTAGGGAAATATCCCGCTTTCTTCTACCTCGCCGCGCTGACGATTGCGCCGGATGTCTTGTGCTGCTGCCCGTACATGCCGGTAGAGCACCAGATAGACTGCGCCAAACAGAACCAGACTGCTTGCTGCCACCTCAGATTGCCTCGCGTCGTTCCAGCCGGGTCTGCACCATCCCGGCAAGCTGCGCGGCGCAAGTGGCATAGGGCCGCCCGCGCGAGCGCGCCCGCGCTACATCCTGCGCGGCACGGGCCAGCGGCAGATCGTCCGCGGCGCGGGCGACCCCGCTGACAAATTGCGCAGCATAGTCGAGCGCCTTGGTGTCGCTGGCATCTGCCAGTATGTCCGCGATATGGGCCATGTCGTCCCGATATGCCATCAGGTCAGGGCAGATCACCTCATCCTGAATTACCTGCAGCCCAGCCGGGCGGCGATCTTCGGGCAAGTGTGACAGGATTCTTGTCTGAAACGCCGCCAGCGAGGTCAGAGGCTTGCTCAGAAACCCGTCCGCCCCAGCGGCAATCGCCAGGCCTTCGGCAAAATCGTCTCCGGATATGCCTAGAATCACTGCGACGCGCGGGGTGGTTTGCGCCATCTCCTCGATCAGGTTCAAGCCCGAACCGTCGGGCAGGCCGATATCGACGATCAGGACTGAGGGGCGATAGACCTGCAGGTGGCGGCGCGCCGATGTCAGGCAATCCGCACGTCGGATGCGGGCGCCGCTGCGCAGGCACATCAGTCGCAACGCCTCACTCGTGTATCGGCTGTCCTCGACCACCAGAA